>CBDTVJ010000022.1:0-17742 GCA_965363655.1 uncultured Halieaceae bacterium
GGATATTATCCCCTGCGAGCATTTCTGAGCGCCTGTTCTTGACACTAAGCAGCCCTTTTTTTAGCCAAAATCGCCTGCTTGTCTAGGTCTGCTTTGAGTCGTAAGCGGGATTTGCCATCACCATAGCCCATTTGACCGTTTTGGGTGAAAGGAGACCTTGAAACCTGACACTGTTTTTCAGCCGCCTAATACACCTAGGCGCGATCGTCTATACGAACACCTTTGCGCCCTTCTCTATGTGTCGGATCAGGCGAGTCCTCCTCGTCATCATGGTGGCCCCGTTTGGGCTTTTTCGCTTCATCATCGTCACTGACAGCCCGTTTGATTTTTTGAATTGGACCCATTTTTCTTGGCCCTATGGAATCAACCATGAAAATCACCTCCTCTTACAACAGCCAGCGACAGCAAGTCCAACGCTTGTCGCTTACTCGCTCTTTGAAGTGTCCATCTTTACTCGGCCCACTCGCTTACTTTTACACGAACGCGGGCCAGTGCCTGACCATGAATTTGTGAAACGCGGGATTCAGACACGCCCATCACCGCGCCAATTTCTTTCAGGTTCAACTCTTCCCCGTAATAAAGCGACATCATCAACGCTTCTTTCTCGGGCAGGGATTTGATGGCTTCAACGAGCTTTTCTTTTAAGTCACCATCCTCAAGCTGCGAAAAAGGGTCCGGTTCGTCAGACTCAACAGCAACGCTGGAATCTTCCAACGAGGTCAATCGACAATACGCCAGCTCTCGAGTCAGTTCGCGATACTCCTCAAGCGACAGTTCCATCTCCGCGGCTATTTCAGTATCACTGACCACCCGTCCCAGCCGCGCCTCGAGTCGACTGATCGCATCGCTGACCCGCTTCATATTCTGCTGTACCGATCGAGGCACCCAGTCATTGCGGCGTACCTCATCCAGCATCGCACCCTTTATGCGAATACCGGCATAGGTAGCAAAGCTGGCGCCCCTGGAAGGGTCATAGGTTGCCCCTGCCTGGATCAGGCCAATCACACCAACCTGCAACATATCATCCAATTCAATATAGGGGGGTAATCGAGCCACCAGATGCAGCCCAATTTTTTTCACCAGGGGCAAATAGTCCCTGACCAGGTCGTCCGCGCTTCCCGGTTGGCTCTGCGAATAGTCCGTCGCCTCCATAACTAACCGACCTCTAGCTCTTGGACGCCCCGATGCATCAATCTCTCAACAAAAAACCCCAGCCCGCCAGTGCCCTGATAGGGGCCGGAGTCTATATCGATGTTAGCGGCCAGTTTCATCAGCGCCTGCGCCGAAGGACAGCGAGGATAGACCTCTACCACTGCACTCTGCTGCTGAACGGCCTTGCGCAAATAGACATCCCTGGGAATGGCACCCAAATAACCCAGGCTTACGTCGAGAAAACGCTCGGCAACCCGGCTGAGCTTACCGTAAAGCTGTCGCCCCTGAGATTCATTGTCGACCATATTTGCAAGCAACTGGAACTTCTTAACGCCACATTCCTTATTCAGTACCTTGATAAGCGCATAGGCATCAGTAATTGAAGTAGGCTCGTCGCAGATCACCACAATGATGGACTGACAAGCACTGCTGAAACTTAAAACGGTGGAATCGATGCCCGCACCCGTATCGACGATCAAGGTATCTATCGGGAGTGCCAGCTCACTGAAAGCACTGATCAGGCCCGCCCGCTCTTGCGTTGACAAGCCCGTCATGCTGGAAATACCGGAAGAAGCGGGCACAATGCGCACCCCCTCTGGACCGTCCAGCAAAATTTCCTCGAGTGTACGTTCTCCTGAAATGACATGCCTGATATCGTATTCGGGCTTCAAGCCCAGCGCTATATCAACATTGGCCAGACCCAGGTCAGCATCGAACAACACTACCTCGCGGCCCTGTCTTGCCATGCTGACGGCAAGGTTCACGGCAATGTTGGTTTTTCCTACACCACCCTTACCGCTGGTAACCGCGATGACATTAACGGATGGGGGTGCTGTCAATTGTGCGAGACCGTAGGCTTGATTGTTCATTTAATTTTGTACCATAGTTGAGTTGGCTGTTCGCTGGCGTTTCATATTTCCAGAGGGCGTCGCAGCTTCCTGGTTGGCAAGCTCGGCAGCTTTGGCGACCAGCGATCTCGCGCGAGCGGGTGTAAGATCCTCTGGTACTTTCTGCCCGTGAGTGACGTATGCCAATTTCAAACGGCTATCCAACAGCACATCCAAAACCCCCCCCAATGCAACTGCCTCATCTACCTTGGTAACAATCGCTCCAGCCAATTCCCTTTCTCCAAAAACGCTGACTACTTCACGCAGCGCATGCAGTTGAGCGGTGGCAGGCAAAACCACGTAAGTATCGATGTCATAGCCTACCGAGTTGAGCATCGAAAACTGTTCGTACAGGCGAATGTCCCGCTGACTCATGCCAGCGGTATCAATCAGTACCAGCTTCCTGGAGCTCAGCTTTTTCAGGACGGCACTGAGCTCGGGGCCATCGGTTGCTACGGCCATTGGAATTCCAAGATAGTTGGCAAAAGTCTGCAATTGCTCCTGGCCCCCGATACGATAGCTATCGGTAGTAACCAGCGCGACCTGCTTTCTGCCGTACCGCTGCACGCAGCGTGCAGCCAGTTTGGCAATTGTAGTGGTTTTGCCAACGCCGGTTGAGCCCATCAGGGCAACGATGCCACCCTCATCAATAAGACTGTCTTCCTGCATCGCAGATATCCGGCTGGCCAACATTTCCAGCGCCATATCCCAATACTGATCCAAATCCTCTTGCACAGGTAATATGTCGGAGATAAGACCACACAGCTCACGAGACAGGCCCAGCCCGGCAAGACGCGCCTGCAGAGCCGCTTTCGGCGACGGACGCCGGGCCATATCCTGCCAGGACAACTGCGATAGTTTGCCTTCGATCATGCTGCGCAGGTTGCCCAACTCTCTCTGCAGGCCGGTTAGCGTAGCTCCGTCCACGTCGGGCACCGGTTGCGCCTGACCGACAGCCGCGGGCGCCAGGCTATCACTATCCACCAACGCGGCTTCATCCAGGTCTATCGCCGCCACAAGTTCCACCTGGTTCCCAATGTTCTTGTTTGACAGTATTACCGCATCAGCACCGAGCTCCATCCTGACCCGGGTCATGGCGCTGCGACTGTCTTTATCCAGGAAACGTTTAATTTTCATTTGACCACTCCACTAACTTCCTCACTTGTACTGAGTTTCATAAATGTTATTTTTCTAACCCGTGGACAGTTGCGCCTGACTTCCACCTATTGCCTCCACTACCTTGATTGTTTTACTCGCCGGAATTTCCTCATAGGCCAGAATATACAGGTTGGGAATCCGGCTTCTCAGCAACCTGGACAGGAACAACCTGATATTTCCGGCGACCAGCACCACGGGTGTCTTCCCCTCTGCCCCGAATTTTCCGGATGCCTCGATAATCTGGTTAATAGTGCTTTCCATCAATGAAGGCTCCAGACCACCGGGACTTCCCTGTATAGCTCCTTGCAATATTTGTTCCAATTGAGTATCCAGAGTCATTACCGCCATCTCCCGCCCGACACCATTGACCACCTGGAAAATAGTCCGACCCAGGGAAACCCGTACCTGCGCGGTCAAAGCGTCAGTATCCTGACTCTTGGCTGCATGTTCCGCCAATGCCTCGGCGATTGTTCTCATATCGCGGATGGGAACACCCTCTTCCAGCAAGTTCTGCATGACCTTGGTGACTTCACCAAGCCCAAGCAATTTCGGCACCAGGTTTTCCACCAGCTTGGGAGAGGTCCCGCCCAACTTGTCCAACAGCTGCTGCGCCCCGTCCTGCCCAATCAGCTCATGTGCCTGGTTCTTTAGCAGCTGGCTGAGGTGGGTGGCGATCACAGTGCCACAATCCACCACCGTAAAACCCATCGCCTGGGCATCATCGCGTTGCGAGGAATCAATCCACACAGCGTCCAGATCAAAGGTTGGATCCTTGACCCGCAAGCCATCGAGGTCGCCAAACACCTGACCGGGATTAATTGCCAGCTCCTTACCGGGGTAGACCTCGCCGTCGCCCACGGTGACATCGTGAAAGCTGATCCGGTACTCATTGGGAGTAAGGTCCAGATTGTCGCGTATATGTACGGAATGAATCAGGAAGCCCAACTCCTGCGACAATTTTTTTCGCACGCCCTTGATCCTGCTTAACAATTCACCGCCCTGGCTCTTGTCCACCAGGGAAATAAGCCGGTATCCAACCTCCAGACCAATCTCATCCACTGCTACCACATCATCCCAGCTCAGGTCCCGCGCCTCTACCGGTCTGTCAACAGGCGCAACATCGGGCTCAACCAGCCCTGTGCGCTGCTCGATTAGCCGCATATATCCCAGCCCACCCAGCAGCCCTGCCAACGTCAGAAATACCAAATGCGGCATCCCGGGCACCAGCCCCATAACACCAATCAGCAAAGCGGAGACCAGTAACGCCCTGGGATTACTGAATAGCTGGGATACCACTTCGTGACCCATATCCTGGGCGTCGGATACGCGGGTCACTATTATTGCCGCAGCAGTCGATAGCAACAGGGATGGGATCTGCGCTACCAGCCCATCACCGATAGTCAGCAATATATAGTTGTTGGCCGCCTCGGCACCCGTGAGGCCATGTTGCAGCATGCCCACAGTGAAGCCACCAATAATATTAATGAAGAGGATGAGGATGCCGGCCACGGCATCACCGCGCACAAATTTACTCGCACCATCCATCGCGCCGTAGAAGTCTGCTTCCCTGGCGACGTCATCCCGCCTCGTCCCAGCCTGATCCTGATCTATCACACCGGCGTTGAGGTCAGCATCAATAGCCATTTGTTTACCCGGCATGGCATCCAGGGTAAATCGGGCAGTGACTTCTGAAATTCTTCCGGCGCCTTTCGTCACTACCACGAAATTGATAATCACAAGGATAGCGAACACCACAATACCCACGGTATAACTACCGCCCACCACAAACTCACCAAAGGCCTGAATCACTTTACCAGCGGCGCCAGTACCATTATGGCCTTCCAGCAGCACTACCCTGGTAGAGGCAACATTGAGTGACAGCCGCAATAGCGTGGCGATCAATAACACGGTGGGAAAAGCCGCAAAATCCAGCGGGCGAGCCGCATAGACTGACGCCAACAGTACAATCATGGCCAAGGCGATATTAAAGGTAAACGTCAGGTCAAGCATCAACGGCGGCAGCGGCAACATCATCATCGCCAGCATCAGGAACATCAGTAAGGGCGTTCCCAGACCAGTCAGCATCGAGAAATTCAGTGCTCTGGGCGCAACTGCTTCATTCATCGCCACTTACCTCCTCATCCTTGAAAAAGCCGCTGTATTCCTCGGGAACGGGAAGATCATCGGGAGCTTCCGTAACTGTGCCGCTCGCTGCGGTACGCAACTGGTAGACATACGCCAGCACCTTCGCCACAGCCAGGTAGAGATTCTCAGGGATCTCCTGGCCGATTTCTGTCGATGCATAAATTGCCCTGGCAAGCGGGGGCGCCTCAAAAATAGGGACCTCGTTTTCAATCGCCACGCCACGCATCCTGAGCGCTATCAAATCGGCCCCCTTGGCCAGTAGCAGTGGGGCCTTTCCTGCGCTGCCGTCGTACTTTAGCGCCAGGGCGAAGTGCGTTGGGTTAGTAATCACCACATCGGCCATGCGCGTTGCCTCCATCGCCCGGCGTTGCGACATCTCCCGTTGCAGATTTCGAATGCGACTTTTTACTTCGGGACGCCCTTCGCTCTCCTTCATCTCGTCCTGTACTTCCCGAAGAGTCATTTTTAATTGTCGATTGTGGTTCCAAAGCTCAAAAGGCACATCGAAAACAACAATAACAATCATGGTAAAGCTAAGCACCACCAGGCTCCACTGCAATATCGTAACGGTCTGGGCAAAGGCTTGCTCGGGTGCCTGACTGTTCAGGAACAGAATCTGATCCAGAAAAATTCGAAACAGAAATATTGTGACCGCGCCCAATACAATGAACTTGAACAGCGCTTTAAGCAGTTCCAGCAAGCCCTTGGCGGAAAATACCCGCTTTATCCCCTTTGCAGGGCTCAACTTTTCGAGCTTGAATGCCATTGCCGAAAAGCTGAAAGCCCAGCCACCCATCATTAGCGGGCCGATCATGGCACCTGCAATAAGAACCGCAAAAAGTGGCGTCAAAATTACCAGTGACGATACGATCAAGCCAACAAGACGCACCGCTATCATGTCACTGTCAAAGGCCACCTCGCGGTCGAAACTGAGTGACGATTCAATCAGGGTAATAAACTCTGCAGACATGGAGCTGCCGAAAATCATCAAACCAATTCCACCAGAAAGAAGGGACAGCATGGTATTGAGCTCACGGGATCGCGGAACCTGGCCCTTTTTTCGCGCCTCCTTTTTGCGGCGCTCCGTGGGCTGTTCAGTACGTTCTTGTGAACTCTGCTGTTCCGCCACTGCAATCTCCTAGCGAATCAACTGAAAAGCCTGGGTCAGGCCAGTATCAAACATATGGACGATCAGCGATAACACCGACGGCAGGGTTAAGAACATAAATATAAATCCTGCCAGAATTGTCACGGGAAAACCGACGGCGAAAATATTCAACTGCGGCGCGGCACGAGTGATTACGCCAAAGGCGATGTTAATAAGCAAAACTGCAGTCAATGCCGGCAGCACCAAAAACAGTGCGCTCATGAACATCTGGCCGCCCCACAGCACAACGTCAAGCGCAAAATCATCCCGCAAACCAGTGAGCCCGACCGGCAACAGAGTAAAACTGTTTACGAGAAACTCGATCAGCACCAGGTGACCGTTCATGGCCAGGAAAGTCAGTGTCGCAAAAATCATATACAACTGGCTTACCACAGGCACCTGAACGCCGTTCTGCGGGTCCACCGACATGGCAAAACCAAGCCCCATCGACATTGCGAGCGACTGCCCCGCTATCACCACAGCAGAGAACACCAGCTGTATGAGAAAACCCATCGCAAGACCAATGATCACTTGTTGCCCCGCCATCAAAATCCCTGCGGGACCGAGCATGTCGACCGAGGGTGGCGGTGGTAGGGACGGGACAATCAGCGCCGTAATCATCACCGCCAGCAACACTCTTACACGCACCGGAAAAGACGGAGCACTAAAAATCGGGGAGGCTAAAAACAACGCCGAAATACGCAGGAATGGCCAGTAATATTGTTCGGTCCAGCCCACCAGTTGTCCCGCCGAAAACATTAACTGTTCACCCCAACATTCCCGGGATAGCGACAAACAGGCGTATGGTGAACTCCGTCAAATTGCGCAACATCCAGGGACCCGCAATCAATAGCGCGAAAACCAGCGCCATCAGCTTTGGAATAAAACTCAGCGTCATCTCCTGAATTTGCGTCGCGGCCTGGAAGACACCAATTAACAGCCCCACCACCAAGGCGGAAAGTAGCAACGGCCCGGCCAATAGCATGGTCAGGTAGAGCGCCTCTCGGCCAATATCCAGCACTGCTTCCGGCGTCATAGTTTTGGTCCCAAATCAGGCCACAAAACTGCTGGCAAGTGTGCCAACAATCAATGACCAACCATCAATCAAAACGAATAACATAAGCTTGAATGGCAGTGATATAAGCATGGGAGAGAGCATCATCATACCCATGGACATCAACACACTGGCCACTACGAGATCTATTACCAGAAACGGAATAAAGATGAGGAAGCCTATCTGGAATGCCGTCTTCAGCTCACTGGTAAGAAAGGAGGGCAACAGCACCTTGAACGGAATGTCAGCTTCGCTCTGAAACGAATCGTATCCTCCCAACTCGGCAAACATAATCAGGTCAGCTTCACGCGTCTGATTCAGCATAAACAACCGAAAGGGCGCCGCGACATTGTCCAGCGCCGCGTCGAACCCGATTGTTTCCTCCATATAGGGCTGTAAACCGTTGTCATAGGCCTCCTCCAACACCGGTGCCATAATGAACAGACTGAGAAACAACGCCAGCCCCAGGATTACCTGGTTGGACGGGGTTTGCGCCGTACCCAGAGCCTGTCGCAGTATCGCCAGCACCACCACCACCCGGGTAAAGGATGTCATGGCAAGCAGAGCCGCGGGCAGCAGGCTCAGCGCGGTCATCAGCATCAAGACCTGCAGGCTTACCGAATAATTGCTGCCGCCACCTGCAACCGGCTCCACCGATAACAGCGGGATGGTTGCCTGCGCCTCTGCCAGCACCGGCATCAGGCCCATCACCATTAGCAGGGCCAGCCTCACGGCGTTCAACGTGTCCCCTCCGGACCGGCCGCGCTGCGCAACACGGAGTTAAAATCCCCGTCATTGACAGACTCATCGAGCGCGCGTTCAAACACATGCAAGGTCCTGACACTCCCTGCTGCCACACCTACCAGCAGTTGATTGTCGCCAGTTTCCACCAGCATGATTCTTTCCCTGGAGCCAACCTTGACCGAACTCAGAACCCGTATAGCCTTCCTGTCACTTACCGGCACACCATTCAGTTTCTTCAGTAGAAAAACCACCCCAAACAGACAGCCGAATACCAAAAGTAAGGACCCGACCACCTGCACCAGGTAGGCGGTGCTAAATATCGCCTGCGACTCCACCTCAGCGACAGCTGCCAGTGCGCCAGGGCAATGTATGGCAGCCCATATCCAAGACCATCGCCACAGAATCCGAGGTAGCTGTCGCGTGGATATCACTTCAGGTTTTTCAGGCGTTCGGGTGGGCTGACGATATCGATAAGTCGCAGCCCGAACTGCCCATCCACAACCACCACCTCACCCCTGGCCATAAGTTTCCCGTTAACCAGCAGGTCCAGAGGCTCGCTGACCTCCCGGTCCAACTCGATAACAGACCCCTGGCTGAGACTGACCAGCTGCTTGATTGGCACCCTGCTGCGACCAATTTCCACTGACAAGGTCACCGGAATATCCAGCAGGGCATCCAGGTTGATCTCAGCTCCAGAGGATTTACCGGAGGCGCCGGCAGGTTGCTCGTGGGGCTCCAGCTGCTCAGGTGAAACTTTCTCAACGGCGTCCTCGATAGCTTGCTCAACAGGAACCTCTACCTCGTCGCTCATCGGAAACCGCCCGGAAGCTCATTAAGAGTTAGTTTCATGGCTGATTATCTCCTTAATCTTTATTGATTTATGTCCATTGAGAGCACCATGCTCTCCATAGGAAAACGCCTGGTTTTCTATAGAGACAGTGACCTCCGTGGGCATCTTCAAGGGCACGATTGAACCAGGCCTGAGGCTCAGCACCTCGGCGATGCTCACTGGCCCGGACACGAATGAACCGCTTACCTCGAGATCGATAAATTGCAGCTCCCTACGGAAGTGCTGTTCCCAGTCAGCATTCTTATGCGGTGATTTATCAGCAGAATTTGAACTACCCAGCTTTGACCTCAATGGCTCGAGTGAGGTATAGGGCACGATCCAGTCAATCGCGGACGACCAATCACCTACCTTGATAACAAAAGAGAAAAGCAGGGCCAGCTCATCGGGTGAACTCGCCTGCAGAAAATCAGGCTTGCTCTCAAAAGATTTGAGCTCAGGCGTTAGCTGTACTTTCTCCTGCCAGGCAGCTACCAGCGTGGCCAGGAACTTGCTTGTAAGTACCTCATTGATGCGCATTTCTGTTGGGGTCAGGCTGGTACGCGAAGACTTCTCGCTGGCGCCATTTTGCGTACCACCAAAATACGTATCCACGAAGAACGACAGTAAATTCCCCGGGAGCACCACAAAGGAGACGCCATTCAGCGGCGCCATTTTCACCAGATTGATGCCAGAGGGGGCGGAAATAGCACCTATCGCCTGATCCAGCCTGAGCAGCCGGGTCTCCTCAACTTCCACTTGCGCTGAAATTCCGTAAAGCCCGCGAATCTCATCAATTAATGCCAACGACTGCTTTTCGTTGATTGTTTTTAGGGCAGGCATCTGTGCCAGCAAGGTTTGCTCACGCGTACTAAAATCAAATGGCTGGCAACCATGCCCAGGCACGCCTTCGCCATTGGACGCCTCGTCACCGGAAAAAGTATCCATCAGGGCATCCAGCTCGCCTTCGGACAAAACATCCTTACTGGTCATAGCGGCTTACTGCACCACAAAGGCGGTAAAAAACACATCATTTACCGCGACGTCCCCGGTTAAACGAAGGACCTGGTTAATCGAGTCCACTACCTCCTTGCGCAGATTTTCCTTGCCCTCGACAGTATTGAGCACTTCATAATCCTGCGCGCTGAACAATAGAATGAGGTTATTCCTTACCGCAGGCATATTGGCCTCGACTTTGTCCACTGCATCCTGGTCGTAAGACATCACCTGCATACTCAGCTGCAAGTAACGAATAGCACCCTTGTACTCAAAGTTGATCACGAATGCCGGACTCAGGGGCAGGTAAATAGCATCCCTTTCCGGTTCGACAATCTCTCCTCCCTCCGCAGCCGCATCAGGCGTGGAACTATCAGATTGCAGTAGAAAGAAGGCAGCAGCGCCCCCGCCCACAAGCAACAACAAAACCACCGCCATAATTATTTTTTTGTTCATACCACCCATTCCCCCGGCCGTGCATTGCCCCGTAACTGCATTAACAACCGGCCCCTCTCCCCGAGGGCCCGGCAACAACAAAACGCCGCCAATATTGTTGCGGTCTGCGCTTATCAACAGGATTTAATGCAAAAGTTGTACCAACTAAATATAGTCATATATTTCAATGACTTAGGAGTGCAATTGCGAGGATAGTCAGAGAATTGACGCCAATTGACCAACAGCCGCCGGCCACGGCCTGAACTTCTGTGCGGTTAACTGGAAAAAATCAATGGTACAAGCGGTCCAGCAAGGTATTAACTGGACTGTGGGCAGCAGGTGCTACACGTAATAATCAACCGTTGAATTCGATCCTGATACCACGAATTCTCGTATCGATTCGTCGGCATTTTCCTCAAGATCGGCAGTCGCCGAATCGGCAGCAGTGCCGGAAAGATGGCTCTCGCCCTGGCGTGACTGGGAATGATCGGCTACGTCGCTGCGTGCCAACTGCAATCCGCTCTGTTCCAGCATTTCACGCAGGCGCGGCATCGCCTGCTCTATGGCATCCTTGGCATCAATGCCCTGCACGGCAAACTGAATCCTGGCCTGGTCACCATCGGTCGTTATCTTAATTTCAACTCGCCCCAATTCAGGCGGGTTCAGTTGCAGACTGGCCTCGGGCATACCGTTTTTGACCATGAGCGAAATTCTTCCCGAGAATTCGCTGTGCCAGTTCGGGTCACCCAAAGGTGTAGCCATCGTTGCAGACGCACTCATCTTCAGGCCCGCAGGCAATTCCGTCACGCTCGCAGGCATTTGGATACTAGCCGCGGCGGACTGAGTCTGCGCTATGGCCGGCTGTTTAACCTGGGTGGGCTCCAAACCCTTAAGAAGATCTGCAGTTTCTAAAAGAGAACCTTCTTTGGCAACGGCAGGCACTCCATCCAGAGCCGCGAAATCTACCCGCGCTGTTGGTTCCACAGCCCTGGACAGACGAGCTACCTCCTGTGCGCCCATCGGTGTGGCTCGACCATGGGACACAGTATTATCCCGGGATATTCCTGCGTGACCTTCATCCGCAGTCGTCAGTGTAGACAAAGCATTGGCATCGTCCGGGGCGATACCAGCGATCGCAGTCTCAGCGGCCCGCACAGCAACGGGCTTGGCGGCACTGGATGCAGGAGCAGCCTGGCCAGTCATCGCAATTGCCGCCTGGCCGGCCATCGCAATTGCCGCCTGGCCGGCCATCGCACTCGCCGTCTGGTCGGCAGGCAATATAGGGGTCGGCCCCGTCTCAGCGGGAGTACCGCGCGGATTCACCGTATTCGCAGTTTGCTCGGTGACCGCTGCAAGGGGCCTGTTCTTGTCGAGGGAGAGGCTCTCAAGTAAGGGTCTGGTTTCGTCGATGGACAGGGTTTCAACAGGGGGCACAGCCCCATTGGGAAGTAACTCAACAGCTGCGGCTGTCCCAGGGCTGGTCATGGGTAGCACAGCCTTTTCGGGCTCCGGCACGGACGGGGCTGGCAAATCCTTGCCGCCCGACTGCAAAACATTGCCACCATTCAATACCGGCTCTTGCCCGGCGTCCGCCTCGGATTCTGCGGCCGGTGGCCTCGCCTGGGCGTTCAGTATGTCGCCAAAAGGCCCGCCGTCGGCGCTTTCCACACCATTCTTGGTGTTCTGGCGCTGACCTTCAATATCGCCCGTGAGCGCGGGCATGTTATCCAGTATTGGTAGCAAGACTGCCTATCCTTTGAGTTTCCCAACAGATATAGCAGTTTTCGTGCCAACTGACCGCGGATCATTACTCCTTATTCGATATCCTACGGTTCATCGTATGTTCATCGGATTCCTTTTGTTCGACTTTTTCCCTGATTTTTACCTGCTCCTTGTGTCGCTCATCAACCAGGTGATCCAGAGCCGATTTGCGCTGTGATGTCGAAAGCCATTGCGCCCGCATCTTCGACAGGCTTTGCTCTGACTCATGGACATCGCGGGATTGTTGCTCGATGGCCTGGCTCAGCTTACCCAGGAATAGTCGGTAATCCTGCAGCTGCCGGGCCGCCATACCCTCGCCCCCTTTTTCACCCAGGGTCAACTCATACCCATCTTTAAATTGTATGAGCTGGTCCAGCTGATCGCATTTTTGTCGATGACTCTGCTGCCGGACACTCAGCTCCCGAGCCGATTTCTGCTCTGCGAGTTTAGCCACCGCTGCCACTTTGTCCATTTTACCCGGCCTCATGGCTCACCTCCTGACTGGATCCGATACCCGAGTGCATGGCTGACAGAGAAGACAATTCCGCCTTACTGTCATCCATATCAACCTTTTCATAGTCGTCTTGTGCTATAAAATTGCGTATGTGGGGAGCAGCCAGAATAGCGCGATCAATACTCTCATCCGTACCCTGCTGATAAGCGCCGATATTAATCAAATCGCGATTTTGCTGGTAGGTGGCATAAAGGCTTTTCACTTCCCGCGCCATAAACAATTGGCTCTCGTCCACAATGTTCGGCATCAGTCGACTCACAGAGGAATCTATATCTATCGCCGGGAATAATCCTGAATCCGCTACCTCCCTGGACAATACAATATGGCCATCGAGAATGGCCCTCGATGCATCTGCAACGGGATCATCAAAATCCCCGCCTTCCACCAGCACAGTGTAAACGGCTGTAATTGAACCGGAAACTCCATTGCCTGCCCGCTCAACCATGGCCGGTAACAGCGAAAATACCGAGGGCGGGTAGCCTTTGGAAACCGGTGGCTCGCCCACGGCCAGGCCAATCTCCCGTTGCGCCTGTGCAACGCGGGTTAAGGAATCCATTAACAGCAACACTTTCTTCCCGCGATTTCCAAAGAATTCTGCAATCGCAGTGGCGCGCCAGGCGCCGTGAACCCGCATCAATGGCGAATCATCAGCGGGAGTAGCCACCACAATCGCCTTGGCCAAGCCTTGCGCACCGAGAATATCATCGACAAATTCGCGCACTTCCCGGCCCCGCTCACCTACCAGTGCCACCACAATCACATCGGCCTCTGTATGCCGGGTCATCATGCCCAACAAAGTACTCTTGCCGACACCACTACCAGCAAACAGCCCCAGGCGCTGACCCTTGCCCAGGGTTAACAGCGCGTTAATAGCACGAACACCCACGTCCAACGGTTCAACTATTGGACTGCGATGCAGCGGATTGATTGAGTCACCACGCAGCGCAATATGATGTCTGCAAGCCAGCGCACCACCGCCATCGATCGGGTTACCGGCGCCATCGATAACCCGCCCCAGGAGCTGCTCACCAACCGCTACCACGCCGCCCGTATGCAAAGGCACAACTCTCGCACCCAATTTCACACCGCGTAAATTTCCCTCAGGCATCAGGAACAAGCTGCCATCGGAAAAACCGACAACCTCCGCTTCTATGGAAGCACCTTCATCCGTGATTATTCGACAGCGGCTACCGATGGTTGCCTGGCACCCCACGGCCTCAAGTTTGATGCCGATCATTCTGATCAGCGAGCCCTCCTCCTCCAGCGGGGCAGTGGTGACGCCCTTGGAATACACTGAGAGATTACTGGCTACCCGGCTATTTCTTTCATCTTTCAGCCCGGCCAGTGTGCTCATGGTCAGGAGTCCAAACCCCGGTCACAGGCCTCGAGAAGATTCGAAAATACTTCTTCAATCTGTTTTTCAACCGACGCATCAACAAATGAAATGGGTGTTTTTACCTGGCAGCCTCCCGCTAATAAGCCCGCATCCTCGACCACTTTCCATGATTTACCATCCAGGGATTCCGGCGCATACTCTCGAACCAATGCTGCGTCAGCCGGGTTTAGAAAAACCACAATGTCGCCCTCTAACTTGTACAGGGTCGCCATCGCCTCTGCCACGATATCCGTGACCACGCTGGAATCGATGGTCAATTCACGGCGAACAATCTGCTCCGCCAGGCGCATGGCCAACTGAGCCAGTTCTTTAGTTACCAAGGCATCCAGCCCACGAAAGGGCTGCACAAACTCCTCGGCAAGTGCAGTCAGGGACTTTACTATTTCCTGCGCCTCGGCTCGCCCTGCTTCCAGACCCTCCTCTTTTCCCACCAGGAAAGCACTAGCCTGGGCCAACGCCTCCTGCTCAGCCGAGGCGACAGGCGGCGCACTGGAGACAAGCGGTTGCTCAAAAAAAGGCGCCTCCCAGAGATGTACTGTGTCGCCCGGATCAGACAAAATCGTCGCCGCTCTTGCCCAGGGATATCTCGCCCTCGTCAGCCAACCTGGCTGCAATGCTGAGTATTTCTTTCTGCTGTTCTTCCACGTCCGACAGCTTAACCGGCCCTTTCGCCTCCAGGTCCTCCTTCAGCATATCTGCAGCTCGCGAAGACATATTCTTGAAAAATTTATTTTTCACTGCATCGTCAACGCCCTTGAGCGCTATCACCAGGTTGTCCACAGAAATCTCTCGTATAAGACGCTGCATACCGCGGTCATCAATAGCCAGAAGATTGTCAAAGACAAACATCAGCTCATGGATTTTTTCACCCATATCAACATCAACCCGCCTCACCGCTTCGAGCAAGTCAGCCTCTTCAGAGCTGTCCATATGATTGAGAATCGCAGCCGCAGCATTCATCCCGTCCACCGACGCCGGTGGAAACTCCTCATTGTTAACCAGCTGCTTCTCCAGCACCTGATCCAGCTCCAGCAGCGCAGCCGGGTCAATCAGCTCGAGCCTGGCGATGCGCAGGATGACATCGGCCTTTATCTCGCTGGACAGCTGCGCCAGTACCTGGGCCGCATGATCGTCATCGAGAGAGGCCAGAACCAGAGCAATGATTTGCGGGTGCTCACCTCCTATCACGCCCGCCACAGAGCGCGCATCCATCCATTTCAGCGCCTCCATGCCTTTTGTTGTGTTGCCCTGCATAACTTTATTGAGCATGTTGCGCGCTCTTTTCTCCCCCAGCGCTTCCACCATCACCCGCCGGGTAAAATCAGTAGTGCCAATGCTGATAGGATTAACACTGCGGACCTTATCGGAAAAGTCCTGCACTACCGTCGCTATCTGCTCATTGGAAATATCACGCAAGCTGGCCATAGCCTCACCCACGCGCTGCACTTCCTTGGGCGCCATATGCTTCATGATCGCCGCAGCACCCACCTCGCCCACGCCCAGGAGAAAAATGGCCGCCCGCTGTGAGCCAGACAGTTCAGCTGCCGTGTCACCCATCCGACGCTACCCAGTTTTTCACCACGCTGGCAACTCTTTCTGGCTCACCCTCGACCATTGAACGCGCCATACTCAGCTGTTGCTGATATACAGGTGCACCTGCGGGAAGACCCATTTGTTGTTGATGTCCAAGCGTTACCTGATCGTCACCCATAGCCATTACGTCCGCGGAAGCCATGCCCGCTTCATTCATGGCGCCCGGGCCAGCCAGCGCTCGCGTGCCAGCTGCTGGTGTGGCAGAAGCCTGCATCAGAGGTCGCACCACAGTAAATATAGTCAGGAAAACCGCGATGCCGGCAAGCACAAATTTTCCAGCGCGCCACACCCACTCCTGTTCCATTAATGAAGCCGCGGGCATTGGTTCCAGCTCGGGTGGTGCAATAAAAGAGGCATTGACCACATTCACCGTATCACCCCTGGCCTCGTTGAAACCTACCGCCTCGCGTACCAGTGTCGTAATTTCAGCCAGCTCAGCCTCTGCCAGGGGCATACGCTCTGTCACACCTTCCTCGTTGAGCGCTTCCCGGTAGTCCACCACCACCGCTACGGAAAGCTTTTTCAGCGTTCCAGGCGTCTCTCGAATATGACTGATGATTTTATCTACTTCAAAATTGCGTATTTCTCGCTTGCTGGACCGGGTGGGTAATGCCTGGACATCCTCCTCAAGGTCCGGGGTTGCACTTACCGTAACCTCTTCCGGAGGCTGGTTGGACAATGTTCCCGGAATACCGCTGGCGCTTCTGTCTGCTGTGAGCTCCTCCACCAGTTGCTCGCTGCGAATGCTGGTCTCCGGATCATAGCGCTCGCTGGTCCTTTCTATAACAGTGAAATCAATATCTGCCGCGACCTGCGCCTGCACTGCACCAACACCCAGAATCGGAGTCAGGATTTCAGTAATCCGGTCCACATAGCTCTGCTCCAGCTGTTGGCTATAGCGGAAATTGTCCTGCGTAGCCGCAAACTCATCCCCGTTATTCTGCGAAGACAAAAGCTTGCCCTTGTTATCCACCACGGAAACCTGCTCGGCTTCCAGCCCCGGCACACTAAAAGCAACCAGATGCACGACACCGGCAAGCTGATTTTCCGTAAGCTCACGTCCCGCATAGAGACTCACCAGCACTGAAGCAGCAGGTTTATTCTTCTTCCGCACAAAGGCTGATTGCTTGGGCAAGGCCAGGTGCACACGAGCCGCTCTCACGTTGTCCAGGGAAGCGATTGAACTGGAAAGCTCCTGCTCCAGTGCGCGGTCAAAGCGTGCTTTTTCCATAAAGCTACTGACCCCCATACTGTACTCCTGGTTGAGGATATCGAAGCCCGTGCTTTGGCCCTGTGGCAAGCCCTCACCGGCCAGTTTTAATCGCGTTTTCCGCACCTGGTCACGGGGCACACTGATAAGGCCGGTGCGGTTATTCACCTCGTAGCGGATACTGTTTGCGTCCAGCGACTGAATCACCTCTGCTGACGAGGCCGGCGACAGCTCTCCATAAAGAGGCGTAAAATCCGGTGTCAGCGCCCATTGCACCAAGCCTATACCCAGGGCAATGCTGGCGGCCAGGCCCAACAGCAGCCGTAGCTGCTTGACCGCCGGCTGGCTACTGATACTACTGAATCGATTGAGTAGGTTTTGAGAATCTAACGCCATAGTTTTTTATATCACTACTTTCATATCATCTTCGGCAGGCTTTACACCTGCATATTCATTACTTCCTGATAGGCGCTCAGTAACTTGTTTCGCACCTGCGTTATCGCCTGAAAGGAAATACTGGATTTTTGCAAAGCTACCATTAGTTCGGGCAGATCCACTGTCGTATCACCAGACTCAAAGGCCGTTGCCAGCGCTTTGGCCTGAGCCTGGACTTCATTCACCTCTTCCAGCGAGTTCTTCATCATCTCGCTAAAGTCCAGTTTGGCAGCGCCCTCAATCCCCTCCTCTGAACCGGTATTGCGGGCAGTGGCAGACATTTCCCTCA
>CBDTVJ010000023.1:0-17539 GCA_965363655.1 uncultured Halieaceae bacterium
GGATGTGTTTGTGGTTGATCAGCAAATCGATGAGCCGCTAAGGCGGGCCAGGACGATTGAGGCCATGCACCGCGGTACAAAGTTCATTATTAATGGGCAGTTGGCCATAGGGCCCTTATCCGCTGCTTGCGATCTGTTGATTCGCAGCCCTGGTGTTTCGGCGCTTGGGGACTACTTTTATATACCTTGTAGTACCCATCAAGATGCGATGCCGCACGCGAAGCTGCGCTTATGCTTTGCGGCGGATCTCCTCCATGACTTGCAGTGCAAGCTACCACCGCAATTTTTGCTTATGCAGGATTGCGGCGGCCTGTTATCACAGCAGACTGAAGATCATATTTATCACTATCGGGCAGTCAAGCATCGCTTTATGACGGCGCAGTTTTCATTCCGCAAACATCGTATGCCGGACCCGGTGGATTCTTCACATTTTGGGCGTTGGTCAGCTTGTGCAAATGATCTTATAAAACGTCGCGCGGTGTCCGGCGAGTATCAGGGGCAGCAGAACGCGGCTGGAGATTCTGGCAATGTGGAAACGCTACACAGTTTAAACGATCAAATGGCGCTCCAACCTCACCTGGACCAACGCCATGCTGAGGGCAATGAGCGCTGCGTGGGATCTTTTGACAGCAGCTTGATGCCCAGTGCGGGAATACGATAGGCCATGTTGCTAAGGCAACAGGAATTGTTAGTAAGACATTTACGTTTTGTGGTCTGCCCGATCAACAGAACAACACCTGGAAAGAGGAAATTAACATGAACAACACTGCCGCAGTCTTCGAGAACACGGTGTCTTCGAGTCTGGATAAATTGCTCAGCATCGTACTGGCCTCCGAAGAACTCCCGACGCTGCCGGCGGTAGCTTCCAAGCTGGTTACTCTTACATCCAGCGAGGACACGACCTTGTCTGAAGTCGCTGACCTGGTGTCGAAAGATGTTGCCTTAAGTTCAAATATTCTCAGGCTTGCCAACTCGGCATTCTACGGTTTTCCCCAACAAATAGGAACGATATCGCAAGCGGTATCAATGCTGGGAACAAACGCCGTGCAAAGTCTTGTGCTGTCATTTTCTTTCCTGTCAATGAACAAGCGATCCAGCAGTGACCAGTTTGATTTCGATAAATTCTGGGAGCGTTCACTTGCTTCCGCTGGCGCTGCGAAACTAATTCTTGAAAAAGTACCGGGGGCGGATACAGAGGAAATTTTTGTAGCGGCCCTGCTGCAAAATCTGGGACAGCTCATACTGGTTTCTACAATGCCGGAGGAATACGCGAAAGTAAGCAGTGAGATCGGTGATAGCCCGATTGATGTACGAGAAGTTGAGAAATCCATATTTGGCGCCGACCATTGTTTAATTGGTTATGAGGTAGCCAAGCACTGGGGTTTTCCGCTTTCGATATCGCTTCCCGTCCTCCACCATCATGAGCCACTGGGCTATGCCGGTAGTGATAGCAAGATCAAGTTTACGACCAGGGCAATTTACCTGGCGGATCTGCTGCTGAATATTTTCCATTCAGATACGCCGGAGGAATACTACTGCCAGTTTCAAACCGAAGCAGCACAATTACTCAACCTGGATGCCAGGTGCATTGACGCGATAATGCAGGATGCCCATACCGAGCTTGATCAGGTTGCATTCAATTTTGGATTCAAAACCGGAGAGACAAGACCTGTACAGGAAATTCTGCAGGAGGCGAATATTCGCCTGAGTGTCTTGAATCTTGACTACGATCAGGTGAACAAGGAACTGGTCAAAACAAAGCTATCTCTGGAAAAGCTCACTTCAGAGCTGCAGGAAAAAAATAAGTACCTGAAAACACTTGCTGACATGGATGGGCTCACGGGTATCTACAATAATCGATACTTCCAGGGTGCGCTTGACAAAGAATTAAGCAGGACTTCCCGCAAGAAATACCATCTTGCGCTGGTAATGATTGATGTTGATCATTTCAAGCGCTTTAACGATGAGTATGGACACCTGGTGGGTGATTTTGTCCTGACTGAAATCAGTAGGATTATGAAATCGCAATTACGTGAGTACGACACTCTGGCCCGCTACGGAGGAGAAGAATTTGTGCTTATTCTTCCGGAAACTAACGAGGAAGACGCTTTTTTGGTCGCTGAAAAAATCCGCAGCGCAGTTGAAAAGGCAACCCTCAGAGAGGATGGCAAGGCATATCATGTGACCGCCAGTTTTGGCTTAGCCGCCATACAGGGTGAAGAAGAAGGAATGGCCGCGAAAACCGAGCTTATCAGCATGGCAGACCAGGCGCTTTATGATGCGAAAAAGAAAGGGAGAAACCAGACAGCGCTATATGCTGAAAAAAAGAAGTGGTTCAAGAAGGGCTGAGACAGCCAGCTATGGCCCAGTCCGGGTCAGGCTTTGCCCAGTGTACGTGTGTCCTGGCTGTCTGTCGCCATGCCTTCAACGGAGTAAGTCGGCGTATTGGGGTCAGTTTGGCGGATGATATCCAGCGCCCCACGGGCTTGTTGTTGCTTTTGCAGGATTAGCCGGCCATTGGAGCGATTGGTAGTCTGGCATTGCTGCGCAAGCGCGGTCAGGCGTGAGAAAGAGGCAGTAAGTTCTTGCTGGTTTTCACAGGTGGCTATCAGCTGCTGCAAACCCTCGTTGGTGGCGCTAAAAGACGCCTGTATGGTCATGTTCCGTCGAGATTGCGTTATTTCGGCCTGGGCAGCGAGAGCGAGGTTTTTAGCCGCTGTTGCCTGTTCCAGTGCTTCGATATCGGCGTTAAGCAGTGCTTCATATTCCTGCTTGAGGATGCCCAGCAGCTGTTGCAGGCAATCAATTTCATTGCTGAGCAATGAGGCAAGCTGTTGCTCCTGATTCATTGTTTCAGGATAGGTCTTTTTCTATTTTCAGGAGGTTGTCCACAATTTTTTCCGCGTCGATCTCATAGGATCCTTCCGCTATGGATGCCTGGATGGCGGCGACACGGGCGCTGTCAACATCGGGTATATTGGCCAGGCTTTCTTCCAGCTTGAGCATCTCTGCGACCGTATTGGTGAAGGTCACAGTATCGCTGCTGACGCCAGGCGCCTTGTTGCTCGGCGTTGCAGCGGTGCCGGGTGTTCCTGATACCTGGGCCGCCGGCTGGGAGCCCTGGTTCACATCTGCTCTGGGTGGTCTGATAGTCATGGTATTGTCTGTGTTCTTCATAAAGTTATATGGCCTGTTTATAAATAGCGACAGATAGTGAAAAAACTTTAGCGTATTTGACGCTAATTATGGCACGCTCACAGTTCCATCGGAACGGGCTATGCCTTCTATTTGTTTGCCGGAACTCAGGTTGGTCACGGCTACCCGCTCACCTGCTGCTGCGTCCCTGAGTGCTTTGCCCTGAATTCTTACTTCCAGTCCGGCGAGACCGGTTACCAATGTTACATGCTGTCCCCGCTTTATAACCTTTGGTGGGCGCAGATGAGTCACCCGGATGGCTGACCCGGCGTCCAGCTGTCGGGTCAGCTCCATGCCGATAATCTGAAGTGGGTCGAAAATCACTCCATTGGAGGAGGATGCTATAGGTTGATTGACCATTTTGATGTCGGCTTTGGTAATCAGCGTATTGCGCGCCAGCGGTCGAGCCAGTACCGGGACAGCCTGCTGGGCGCTGACGTGGGTCCGCACATAGATGGTCCAGGGTTTGGCGCCGGTGCATCCGACGCCGACACTGATCGAGCCCAGCACTTTGTTCGACTGGGGAATGAAGCTGGATAGTGGCTCCTGGCATTGCGGCAGGCGCAACCGCTGGTCCAGCGGTCGAACCTCAACCGATACATTGTCATAACCGTGCTCCAGGGCGCGTGCTTCACCGGCGGCTGTGGCTGTGGCGATAATGCTGTCCAGCGGTTGATCAATGTCAGCATTGGCATAGGGGATAAACAGGCCAAGTCCGCTTATCGATAATTGTATCCAAAAACACCAGCGCCAATAAATTGTCATTATTTGCTCAAAATTACTCGTCACCGGTTATAAAGCATCTTTCGTGCCAGTTATTCGTTTGTGTCCAGACAGGCGGCAATGATTGCCGCGGTGGCGGCTGGTTGCCGTTTTTCGTGTCCTAAAACATAATAATAATTTCCTATCTATTTGATATATATAGAAAATATATAACTGGCACGTATTGTGTATATCAGTTGGTATAGGAGTGAATATATGAATGCAATTGATAGGTTGTTTGGTGTAGCCCCTCAAGCTCTCTCTATCCGCGCGGAACGGTTTGAGGTGATTGCCTCCAACCTGGCTAATGCGGACACCCCCGGCTACAAAGCGAGGGACATTGAATTTGGTGACGCTCTCGCCAGAGCCCAGAGTGAGCGCGCCATGCCGCTGCAAGGCAATGCCATGCATTTTGATGTCGGTAATACCGCAGATGACCTTATGTACCGCACTCCCGCGCAGCCTTCGCTGGATGGCAATACCGTTGAAACCGAGCAGGAGCATGCGGCGTTTATGGACAATGCCATTCGTTACCAGGCCAGCCTGAATTTTCTGAATGGTCGCATCAAGTCAGTGCTGCTGGCGCTGCGAGGAGAGTAGCTATGAGCCTGTTTAACGTTTTTGACGTCTCCGGGACCGCGCTTTCGGCACAAAGCGTGCGCTTGAATACCATCGCCAGCAACATGGCCAATGCGGGCGTCGTGAGCAATAGTGAAGAAACAGCCTATCGCGCGCGCTACCCGGTGTTTTCTTCCGTAATGGACTCGGCCCTGGAAAACCAGAACTCTGTGGGTGTGAGGGTTGATGGCATTGTGGAAAGTGAGGTGGAGCCGCGTAAAGAATACTCACCCAGTCACCCGATGGCTGATGCGGAGGGTTACATCTATAGGTCCAATGTGAATTCCGTGGAAGAGATGGCCAATATGATTTCTGCGTCGCGTTCATACCAGAGCAGTATTGAAGCGATGGATACGGCAAAGCAGCTGATTATGCGCACTTTAAGTCTTGGCAATTAAGGATTAGGAGAAAGTAATGGAAGCAACTGCAAGTCTATCAGAGCTGTTCCCGTCGACGTCAACTGCAGCTGCCAGCGCCCAAACGTCAGGTGAGCTGGGGCAGGAAGATTTTATGGAGCTT
Organism: uncultured Halieaceae bacterium; assembly: GCA_965363655.1. GTDB lineage: Bacteria > Pseudomonadota > Gammaproteobacteria > Pseudomonadales > Halieaceae > Marimicrobium. The sequence goes on from CBDTVJ010000023.1 coordinate 5,095, forward strand.
ATGGTGGCTCAATTGGAGAACCAGGACCCCACCAAGCCGATGGATAACTTTGAGTTTCTATCGCAGATCGCCCAGTTTGGCACCGTTGACGGCATCCAGGGCCTGCAGAGCGGTTTTGCTGACCTCTCCAGCATTCTTTACGCCAACCAGACCCTGCAGGCGGCGGGCCTGGTCGGGCACAAGGTGGTTACGGAATCGAACCTGGGGATGCTGAAGGTCGACGAGACGCTGGATGCCACTATTGATGTGCCCCAGAGCAGTGCCAACGTAACGCTGTATGTGCAGGATATGAGCGGCCGCCTGGTGCACAGTCGGGAACTGGGTGCGGCGGCGGAGGGCGACATGAAAGTCCAGTGGGATGGTACCGACAACCAGGGCAACGTGGCGCCACCTGGTCAATACAGAGTGAGTGCGGAGGCAATTATTTCCGGCCAGCCGCAGGCGACTTCAGTTTACGCCCATAGCCTTGTGGAGTCAGTCACCGTCGATCGGACAGGTGGGGGTGTGGCCCTGAATTTGTCCGGCGGGGACCAGGTGAGCCTGTCAGCGGTGAAGAGCATTTTATAAATAAATAAGTTAATTAATCAGGAGAACAACTATGGCGTTTGATACCGCAGTATCAGGGATTAATGCAGCAACTGCAGACCTGGGTGTTATCGGCAACAATATAGCCAACAGCTCTACCACGGGCTTTAAAACGTCCAGGGCCGAGTTTGCGGATGTTTATGCAACCAGCTTACTGGGGGCGGGTGGTAACGCCATTGGTAAAGGGGTGAGCCTGGCGGGTGTCACACAGGAATTCACCCAGGGCAATATCAGCTTTACCAATAATGCCCTCGACCTGGCGATTAACGGCAATGGTTTTTTCCTGCTCAGTGACGACGGCGCATCGCTTTACACCCGGGCGGGTAATTTCCAGGTGGACCGGGAGGGGTTTCTTGTTACCAACCAGGGTCACAAGCTGCAGGCCTTCGAGGTGAGCGCTACAGGTGATATCAACGGGGAGGCCGATGATTTGCAGCTGGATACCTCGCTGATCGATCCCAGTGCCACGGCACTTGTGGATCTCACTGCCAACCTGGATTCGCGCGAGGTGGCACCCGCGGTACCTTTTGGCGGCCCTTTTGATGCCTTTGCGGTGCCTCCCACGGCGCCCGACCCTGATTCTTTCAACGCCACCACTACTGTCACCGTCTATGATGGCCTGGGCAATGCGCACGCCATGAGTTCGTATTTTGTCAAGACGACCAACCCCAATGAGTGGAATGTCCACACCCTGATAGACGGTGTTACCACGTCCGGGCCGGATACGCTCAATTTCCAGTCCAACGGTAAATTCGACCCCGCAACCCTGCCGATTGATATTAACATCGCCGGCTGGAATCCAGTGAATGAGACGGGGCTGCCGACTGGAGCCCCGACGCAGGATTTTTCGGTTTCGATGTCACAATTCACCCAGTTTGGCGCCGAGTTCGCTGTCAGCAGTGCGGTGCAGGATGGCTTTACCACCGGCCAGCTGTACGGACTGGAAATTGATGATAGCGGTGTCGTGTTCGCGCGTTATACCAATGGCCAGGCAAGGGCCCTGGGTCAGATTGCGATTGCCGGCTTCTCTAATCCCAATGGCTTGCAGCCGCTGGGCGATACCAGTTGGGCGGAGACATTCTCATCCGGTGCCGCGACTCTGGGGGCGCCTGGCAGCTCCGGGTTGGGGGTACTGCAGTCCGGTGCCCTGGAAGGGTCCAATGTGGATATCACTGAACAGTTGGTCAACATGATTATCGCCCAGCGAAACTTCCAGGCGAATGCCCAGGTCATCCAGACCGAAGACACGATCACCCAAACCGTGATCAACCTGCGCTAACAGACCGGGGCCTGAACGATGGATCATCTAGTCTACCTGGCATCTTCCGCAGCGAATGAAATCATGCTCGCCCAGGCAGCTAATAGCAACAACCTCGCCAATGCTTCAACGGCGGGTTTTCGTGCAGATTTGTTATTGGCTGAAAGCGCCTATTTATCCAGCGAGCAATTGGATAGCCGCGTGTACGCAGGCTTTCACAATCGCGGGGTGGACTTCAATCAGGGCGCGGTTAATGTAACCGGGCGTGAGCTGGATGTCGCCATTAACGGCGAGGGCTGGATCGCAGTAGGGTCCGGTGATGGCGCCGAGGGTTATAGCCGCCGCGGCGATTTACGTGTCAATGAAGTTGGGCAATTGTTGGATGGTGCAGGCCAGCAGATATTGGGTAATTCAGGCCCGATTGCAGTGCCGGACTATACTGATATCACTATCGGCTCAGATGGTACGGTATCCATCGTGCCGCTGGGTGAAGGCCCAACCACGTTGGCCGTAGTCGATCGAATCAAGTTGGTCAACCCGGATCATGCGCGGTTGAGCAAGGGCCCAAGTGGGCTAATTCAGGCTAGCGGCGACGAAGCCGTTAAACCCGATGCAACCGTCTCCCTGATCTCCGGTTCCCTGGAATCCAGCAATGTCGATTCTGTGGGCGCGATGGTGCAGATGATCGATTTGTCGCGCCAGTTTGAATACCACACAAAAATGATGCAAGTCGCCGAGGAGCTGGACCAGGCTTCGACGCAACTGATGAGTTTGAGTTGAGGAGCTAATAAATGAACCAGGCACTATGGATTGCTAAAACCGGCTTGGATGCGCAGCAGACCAAGATGTCCAACATTGCCAACAACCTGGCGAATGCGGGTACTACGGGCTTCAAGAGCAGCAGGGCGATTTTTGCAGATATGCTCTACCAGAATGTTCGGCAGGTGGGCGCACAGTCGTCACAGGACACTGAGTTACCCTCAGGCTTGATGCTGGGAACCGGGGTGCGCACGGTGGCTACCGAGAAGTTGTTTACCCAGGGCAATATACAGAAAACTGACAACCAGTTGGATATGGCTATTCAGGGGAGAGGTTTTTTCCAGATCCTGGTGCCTGACGGCTCCGAGGCATATACCCGTGATGGCACCTTCCAGATGAGCGAACAGGGAGAGCTGGTTACATCGGGAGGCTTTCAGTTGCAGCCTTCGATCACTATTCCTGAGAATGCGCTTTCCGTGACCATCGGAGGAGACGGCACTGTTTCGGTACGTCTGCCTGGATCCAATGCTGTCACTCAGGTCGGTACCGTGCAGTTGGCTGATTTTGTTAACCCGGCGGGGCTGCAGCCCGTAGGTAACAATCTGTTTATAGAGTCAAGCGCCAGCGGCTCTCCGCAGTCCGGTGACCCTGGACTCAACGGACTTGGGGTCGTCTTGCAGGGCCATGTGGAAAGCTCCAATGTCAATGTGGTCGAGGAGCTGGTGAACATGATTGAGACCCAGCGGGCTTATGAAATGAACTCCCGCGCTATCTCTACGACCGATCAAATGCTGCAGTATGTAGCAAATAACCTCTAGGTGACTGGCATGAAATTAGCCCGAGGCATTTTCATTATTACAGTGACTCAGTTACTACTTAGTGCTTGTGCCAATACCCCGCAAAATATCCACCCGGATTTCGCATCGGCAGAACCGGTGGATTATTACCCGGAGCCTGACGCGCTGCCTCCTACCGGGGGAATTTACCATAACGCCGGGCACACGATGGTGCTGTTTGAGGATTTGCGCGCCCGCCAGGTGGGCGACATTGTTACCGTAATCCTGGTTGAGGCCACCGACGCCGCCAAGAAAAGTGATACCACACTGGATAAAGACAGCTCCACGTCCATACCGAACCCGTTGCTGGCAGGTAAATTGAGAGACTTTGGCGACGACAACACGCTTGCATTCGAATTGGAATCGAAAACCGCCTTCGATGGCGAGAGCGCCAGCAACCAGAGTAATAGCCTGCAGGGCAGTATTACAGTGACGGTCGCCAAGGTGTACCCCGGGGGTAACCTGTATGTACAGGGCGAGAAATGGATTCAAATCAACCAGGGTAACGAATACATTCGATTGCGCGGCATCATACGTCCGGTGGATATATCCAGTAACAATACCATTCTATCCACCAACATAGCCGATGCACGCATGTCATACAGCGGCACCGGAGCGACGGCCGATGTCAACAAGGTGGGTTGGTTGTCGCGATTCTTCATTAGCCCGATATGGCCCTTTTAAGGATGCAAAGCATGAGCTTCAATCGCAGGGTTAGATGCGCTGTATCCGTTGTCGTCGTGCTGATGTTGACCTTGCAGACGGAACTGGTGATGGCCGAGCGGATCAAGGACCTTGCCACGTTCGGCGGCGTTCGCAGTAACCAATTGATCGGTTATGGCCTGATAGTAGGATTGGACGGTACCGGTGACCAGACGACGCAGACACCGTTTACCGTGCAGAGCGTCAAGAACATGTTGGCCAGGCTCGGTGTGGTCATTACTGGCGCCAGGGATCCGCAATTGAAGAACGTGGCGGCGGTGATGGTGCATGCGGATCTCCCGCCGTTTTCCAAACCCGGCCAGACTATTGATGTGACTGTTTCCTCTCTGGGCAACGCCAAGAGTTTGCGCGGCGGCTCCCTGCTGATGACGCCGATGAAGGGTGCCGACGGCCAGGTCTATGCAATGGCGCAGGGCAGCCTGGTGGTCAGTGGTTTTGGTGCCGAGGGTGCCGATGGCTCCAGTGTAACGGTCAATGTGCAGAATGCGGGACGGATCCCCAATGGAGCCAGCGTAGAGCGGGAAGTGCCCAGCTCGTTCAGTGAGCAGACAATGCTGGTCATGAGCCTGAACACAGCTGACTTCACCACGGCCATGCGGGTAGCTGACTCTATTAACGAAAGCCTGGGATCGAATATCGCCCGGCCACTGGACAGCGCCACCATTGAAATTGATGTGCCACTGGAGCCCACTGCTAAAGTGGCGTTTGTTTCGGCAGTGGAAAACCTGACAGTGAGGCCCGGTTCTGCGCCGGCGCGGGTGATTATCAATTCGCGCAGCGGCACCGTGGTCATTGGCAGCGAAGTCCGATTGCTGCCAGCGGCGGTGGCTCACGGCAACCTCACGGTCAGTATTTCAGAGAACTACCAGGTCAGCCAGCCAGGCGCTTTTTCGCGAGCTGGCAGAACTGCGGTCACGCCGGAATCCAGTGTATCCATCGAGGAGGAAGGCAGCCGCATGTTTTACATCGAACCCGGGATCACCTTGAGAGATGTGGTGGCTGCAGTAAACAAGGTGGGTGCGGCACCGGGTGATGTTGTGGCAATTCTCGAAGCGCTGGAGCAGGCAGGTGCCTTGCGCGCAGAGCTGATCGTCATCTAGGCCGGGTAAGAGAAATGAGTGTTGAAAGTACCGCCGCCTATTATGACTTTCAGGGACTGTCGACACTGCGTGCCCAGGCGGTCCGGGCTCCCGGCGAGGCCATTGATGAGGTGGCGGCGCAGTTTGAGTCGCTGTTCGTGCAGATGATGTTGAAGTCGATGCGCGATGCGACCATTGAGGGTGGCCTGTTCGATAGTAATCAAATGGAGCTCTACCAGAGCATGTTCGACCAGCAGGTGTCGCTGCAGCTATCCAACCAGGGTGTTTTGGGTCTTTCGGACATTCTTGTGGAGCAACTGGAAGGCCCTGGGTCACCAGACGAAGAGCAGGGCAATGTCGATAACATGGCGCCCCTGGCCAGCTTACTGACGGATACCAGGCGGCATCTTGGCTTTGTTTCCTCTCCTGAAACCCCTGTTGTGACTGCCGCTGCGGCCGCGAATGATGCTGCTCCGGCTACAGCTGAGACGGACCGTGGGCAGGCAGCCTGGAAGCCTTCGTCCCCGGAAGAGTTTATTCGCGGCGTTTGGGATCATGCGGTTGACGCCGCCAAACAACTGGGCGTCGACCCGGCGGTGTTGGTGGCCCAATCTGCGCTGGAAACTGGCTGGGGCAAGCGTGTTATTCAGTCACTTGATGGTAGTAGCAGCTTCAATTTATTTGGTGTGAAGAACGGCAGTAGTTGGAGCGGCAAGACTGCGACTGTTAATACACTGGAGTTTCGCGATGGCGTTGCGGCAAAGGAGAGCGCAAGCTTTCGCGTCTATGATTCCGTGGCCAGCAGCTTTAATGATTACGTTGATTTACTGCAGAGTAACCCCCGCTATCAGTACGCGCTGGAAAAGGTCGCGGACAGTCGGGAATTCGTCAGCGGCTTGCAGGACGCCGGATACGCGACTGATCCGGGCTATGCACAAAAAATCATGGATATTATCGGCACCACCGCATACGAATCTGTAGTCAATGAACTAAAGAAATTCTAATAGCTGCCGCTATTAGGGTGTGGACATTGCAACTCTAATGGCGCCTGACGGGTAGGTAACTGTGGCAGATCTTTTAAATGTAGGGACATCGGCACTGCTTTCGATTCAGCAGGCCATAACGACCACCGGACATAACATCTCCAATGTTAATACCGAGGGTTACAGCCGCCAGCGCGTAAATTTTGATACTTTGCCAGCGCAGTTTAGTGGCGGAAGTTATATTGGCAGCGGGGTCGCTGTTGACTCGGTTGAGCGTTTCTACGACGAGTTCCTGACATCCGAGGTGCGTTCGCGCACTTCAGCCCAGGCAGAATTCCAGACTTCTTACGACCTTTCCAGCCGTTTGGACAACCTGTTGGCGGACCCGGCGGTCGGCCTGGCCCCGGTATTAGACAGTTTTTTCGGTGCCGTGCAGGATGTGGCCAATAATCCGGGCTCATTACCGGAGCGACAGGTGTTGGTGGGAGAAGCGCAGGTACTGGCGGACCGCTTTCATTACCTGGATGACAATTTTCGCGATATTGATGCTGAATTGAACGGCCGCATTGAAGCAACGGTAACTGACATCAATGCCCTGTCCGACAGTATTGCTGACATTAACAAGCAGGTAGTGCAGGCCACGGCCCGGGCGGGCGGACAGCCACCCAATGACCTGCTTGATGCACGTGATCAGCTGATCCGGGAGTTAGCGGAAAAAATCGGTGTCACCACTGTTGAACAGTCTGATGGTTCTATCAATGTCATGATCGGTAATGGCCAGCCGCTGGTGGTCGGATTCACTGCGGAGAAACTCCAGACCGCCTCCAATCCCAACGATGGCACGCAGCTGATAGTGGGTGCTGCCAGCGCTGCAGGTAATGTTACTGACCTTAGCCGCTTCCTCAGCGGTGGTGAGCTGGGCGCAGTGCTGGATTTTCGCGAGCAGACACTGGATCCCGCGAGAAACCAGCTGGGCCTGTTGGCCACCGGTGTTGCGGCAACCTTTAATGCGCAGCACCAGCTGGGGATGGATTTGAATGGGAAGCCCGGTGGGGACTTTTTCCTACCCCTGGAGGCGACCTTTTCCGCCAATGCCGGCAACTCGGGATTGTCATCAATGACAGTGGCGATCAGCGATGCGACCGCCCTGACAGGCGATGATTACAGCCTGCGCTTTGACAGTGGTCAGTGGACACTTACTAACCTTACAACCAAGTCTGGGCAGACAGGCCCGGGACCCTTTGTGGTCGATGGGCTGACCATTAATGTAGCGGGTGCGCCGGTCACTGGCGATTCTTTCAGTATCCAGCCTACCCGGCAGGGGGCAACACTCTTTGCTGTGGTGTTGAATGAGGCGGCAGATGTGGCCGCAGCGTCACCCCTGCGTGCCCAGGAAGGCTTCACCAATATCGGCTCGGCGGCCATTGATGATCTGGCCGTCTCGGATACGGCGGGCCTGCCTTTGGCAGGACAGGTCACCCTGACGTTCAACCCCAATGCAATGGGCGCGGGAGCGGCCGGTTTTGATGTCACCGGCGTTGCCGGTGGCCCCCTGGCTTACGATCCGGCGGTCGATGGCAATGGCAAAACGCTGACCCTGGGGGGCTTTGCATTTACCGTGAGCGGCGCTCCCGAGTCGGGCGATGAGCTGGTCATAGAGAACAATACCAATGGCAGCGGTGACAATCGCAACGCCCTGGCCCTGGCGGGTCTGCAAACCTCCCCCGAACTGCTGGGCGGTACCGCCAGTTACCAGGATACCTATAGCAGTTTGGTGGCAGATATTGCGGTGCAAACCCGGCAAGCCGAGACCAATAGTACAACCGAGAATGTCCTGCTGCAGCAGGCAGTGGCTTCCAGGGACAGTGTTTCGGGAGTCAACCTGGATGAAGAGGCCGCTAACCTGATTCGGTTTCAGCAGGCCTACCAGGCAGCGGCGCAAATGATTGCCGTCGCAGACCAGATATTCCAAACCTTATTGAACGCCACGAGTCGATAGGAAGCTAGCATGCGTTTATCCAGTGTACAGATCTTCCAGCAGGGCATTTCCGCCATACTGACCCAGCAAAGCAAGCTCAACCAGACGGAGCAGCAGTTGGCTACCGGCCGGAGGGTGTTGACGCCCTCTGATGACCCGGTGGCGGCGGTACAGATTCTTGATATTACCGAAGACCTGCAGCTGGTTGATCAATACCAGCGCAATGGCAACCTGGCAGAGGGGCAGCTAGCGCTGGAAGAGACCGTGCTGGGAGAAGTCGGTAACGTGATACAGCGCGTGCGTGAATTGGTATTACAGGCGAATAACGCCAGCCAAAGTCCGGAAACCCGTAGCAGTATTGCTACTGAGGTGCAGGCGCGCATCGAAGAACTGGAGTCCTTGGCCAATACCCGGGATGCCTCGGGGGAGTATATTTTTGCCGGTTTTCAGTCAGCTTCCGTGCCTTTTACCCGTCAGGGTAGCGCGGTGACTTACGCTGGCGACGATGGGCAGCGGTTCTTGCAACTTGGCAATAGTACCCAGGTCGCTGTAAGCGATTCGGGATCTGACGTATTTATGTCAATTGCCTCAGGCAATGGCACGTTCTCTGTAGCGGCCGATGCCGGTAACACCGGTACAGCGGTGGCGGGCAGAACGTCGGTCGATGGCGCCTTTGTGCGCGATGATTACACGGTGAGTTTTAGCCAGTTATCAGCGACTGACCCTGTGACTTACCAGGTGCTTGATGCTGCGGCCGCCGTGGTGGCCAGTGGCAACTATGCTGCCGGTGACACCATAGATTTCGCCGGAGCCAGTATCGGTTTCGGTGGCACGCCGGCGGACGGGGACAGCTTTGCGGTAACACCGAGCGTGAAACAGGATATGTTTACTACCCTGCAGAATATCGCTGATGACCTCAAAGGCTCTGGCTCGTCACCGTCTCAAATTGCGGCGCTGAACAACGCCATGGCGCGCGCGCTCGACAACCTCGACCAGGCGCAGGGCAATGTGCTGGAAGTCAGGGCGGATGTCGGCGTCAGGCTGAATCATGTGGATAATCAGCTCAATATCAATGAGAGCTTCAACCTGCAGCTGCAGAGCACCCTGTCCAAGGTGCAGGACCTGGATTATGCCGAGGCAGTCAGCCGTTTCAACCTGGAGCTGACAGCCTTGCAGGCTGCCCAGCAGGCCTATGTGAAGATGCAGGGTCTGTCGCTGTTCAATTACCTCTGATAGCAGTGCTCACCAGCGGCTCCGAACCCGCAATTTGGCCCTCTTTTCACCCCCAGATATAGCCTGGGAGTCCTTTTTTCCCCATAAATCATTCCTACTAAGAATAAATGTCAATATTCCCCTAAAGTTTTCCCCCCTGCGGTCGACAAATCAGGTGTCGGCAGTGACGGTCACGGTCGATAAGTGATTCAAACAGGAAAAATAAATACCGTTCAAGCAGATCAACGCTGGCAATACGGTGAAACATAGAGGGATAACTCCATGGCACAGGTAATTAATACAAATATCGCGTCACTCAACGCACAGCGCAATCTGAACAGTTCGCAGGGTGACTTCAATACAGCACTGCAGCGCCTTTCATCGGGCCTGCGGATTAACAGCGCCAAGGACGATGCGGCAGGTCTTGCCATCTCCGAGCGCATGACCACACAGATCCGCGGTCTGAACCAGGCGGCGCGTAATGCCAATGACGGCATCTCACTGGCGCAGACTGCTGAAGGCGCGTTGTCTGAAGTAACCAATAACCTGCAGCGCATTCGTGAGCTGGCGGTACAGTCGGCTAACGCCACTAACTCCGTGAATGACAGGCTGGCCCTGGATGCGGAAGTACAGACGCTGATCGAGGAGATCAATCGCGTGGCGACGGATACTACTTTCAACGACGTGAAGCTGCTCGATACCGCCGCTACGCTGTCTTTCCAGATTGGCGCCAACAATGGTGAAACTGTTGATGTCGATACGGTTGATGTCGACGGTGTAATTGTCGGCGCTGTCACTGACGTTGTTACTGCCAACCTCATGATGGATGCAGTGGATGCTGCATTGATTACGGTCAACGGTGCTCGTGCGGACCTGGGTGCTGCCCAGAACCGTTTCGAATCCATTGTTCGCAGCGTGCAGACAACGTCAGAGAACCTGTCAGCATCGAAATCGCGCATTGTGGATGCAGATTTTGCCGCAGAGACAGCCAACCTGACCCGTGCACAGATTCTGCAGCAGGCCGGTACAGCAATGCTGTCCCAGGCTAATTCAGCTCCGCAGAATGTATTGGCGCTGCTCCAGTAGAATAGTGAATAAGATCGATCCAGGGGCGGTTCGCCGCCCCTTTTTTCTCCCGCAAAGCATCGCTGATTGTCACTTGATAATAGGCATGATGGAGGGTTAGAAATCATGACTTCTCAAATTACAGGATTATTAAACTTACCGGGCGCGTCTGGTGTGAGCGCTGCGGCAAATTCATCCGGCACAGCAGAGCGGCAAGAAGCGGCTTCCAGCGGCAATATATCACCGCAGGAAACCCCGGCTGCAGCGGAGCCGGAGGTGGTATTGCAGGCTATCGCTGTCGTTGAGGCTTACCTGCAGGACCAGTCACGAAACCTCCAGTTTCAGGTGGATGACGAAAGCGGCCTTAGCATTGTTTCGGTTCTGGACGGTGAAACAGGTGAAATTATCAGGCAATTCCCCTCGGAAGCGATTGTAGCGAGTGCCCGATTTATTGCTGAGAATATTCCCGACCAGTTAACAGGGCTGTTACTGGACAAGCAGGGATAGCAATGGCGGTCTTCCAAAGCATACTTGGCACTGACTTTGCATATTCGATGGGTGTGGTAAATGTTTGCCACTGCCATCAGCAGTATCAGTTGTGAATACCGGGAGGGTGCTTAAGTGATAACAGCGGCAGGAATTGGTTCAGGTCTGGATATTGAAGGGCTGGTAACGCAACTGGTTGCTGCCGAACGGGCGCCGACCGAAAACAGGCTCAACCGCCAGGATGCCCAGTTGACAGCAGAACTGTCGGCCTTTGGTACCTTCAAAAGCGCTCTATCTTCATTTCAGGATACCCTGGCCGGCCTGAATAACATCAGCCAGTTCGGTCAGCGCACCGCTACCTCCAGTGACACCAGTATAATTGAGGCCTCTTCCAGCGGCGGCGCGGTTAGTGGCGACTATGATCTCACCGTAACGCAGTTGGCGAAGGCGCATTCGTTGGCAAGCGGCAGTTATCTCTCGCCTTTGGATACCGTTGGTACGGGCACGCTGACCATTCGCTTCGGCGCTACTGATTACACATCGCCCGACCCCGGGCCGGAGAGCTATAACAGCTTTGCCGTTAACCCGGAGCGCGGCGTCGCTTCTATTACTGTCGACAGCAGTAACAACACGCTGGAAGGACTCCGCGATACGATCAATGCAGCCGATATAGATGTCTCCGCGGCAATCGTCAATGATGGCAGTGGCTATCGCCTGCTGCTCAGTTCAGGCGAGACCGGGCAACAGAACAGTATTGAGATCAGTGTCGACGATACGGGTGACGGCAACGGCCTGGATGCCAATGGTTTGTCTGCACTGGCCTTTAACAGCAGTGCGACCAACCTGAGCCAGACCGTAGCCGCGCAGGATGCCATCTTTAGTATTAATGGGCTGAGTATCAATAGCGCCAGCAATACTGCGGACAATGTCCTGGATGGGGTCAATATTACGCTCAAGGGCCTGAGTGCAGATGCGCCCGTGACATTGGCGGTGGCCGAAGATCGCGCCAGTGTTAAAGAAACGATAGAGAGTTTTGTCGAGGGTTTTAACAGCTTCACGACAACGGCCAATAGTCTTACTGCTTATGATGCGGCGACCGGTACTGCTGGCGCCCTGCAGGGTGACTTTTCTGTGCGCGCCATAGTGGGTCAGTTGCGCCAGGTACTGACCGGTGCCGTTGCTGGATTTGGCGGGTCGATCAGTAGTCTCAGTCAAATGGGTATCACCACTGGCATTGACGGCACCTTGTCCGTTGACGATACAGCGCTCGATGACGTGCTGGAACAGAATTTTGATGAAATTGTCGGCCTGTTTGCCGCAGTCGGTTTCCCCTCGGATCCCAATATAGATTTTGTTGAAGGCGACGAAAACACAGCGGTAGGCAGCTATGCTGTTGACATCAGCCAGTTGGCCAGTCGCGGACAGCTAGTGGGTGGGGTGGCGGCTTTTCCCGTCACCATAGACAATGATAACGATGGTTT
>CBDTVJ010000024.1:0-17353 GCA_965363655.1 uncultured Halieaceae bacterium
CTGTCGCCACAAACTGAAAAGCCTGGAGGAGAACCGCGCAGAGTACGAGCGGCTGATTGAGGTATTCAAGGCGCACAATATTGGCTACTTCTTTTACAATGGCGGCGGTGACTCTGCCGACACCTGCCTCAAGGTGTCGCAGCTTAGCCAATCCATGGGCTACCCGCTGCAGGCCATCCATATTCCCAAGACCATCGACAATGACCTGCCGCTGACCGATAACTGCCCGGGTTTTGGTTCGGTGGCAAAATATATCGCCGTCTCCACCCGCGAGGCAGCCCTGGATGTCGCCTCCATGTGTGAAACCTCCACCAAGGTATTTATCCTTGAGGCGATGGGCCGCCACGCCGGCTGGATCGCCGCCGCCGCTGGCCTGGCCGCGCAGAAGGAAGGCGACGCGCCACACATCATCCTGTTCCCGGAAATCGCCTTTGATCGCAAGAAATTCCTGGCCAAGGTACAGCGTTCCGTCAAACGCTACGGTTACTGCGTCATCGTGGCCTCCGAGGGTGCCCAGTACAAGGACGGGACTTTCCTGGCGGAGTCCGGCTTGAAAGACGCCTTTGGCCACAGCCAATTGGGCGGTCTGGCCCCACACCTGGCCCAAATGATCAAATCCGAGTTCGGCTACAAGTACCACTGGGCCGTGGCCGATTACCTGCAACGCTCGGCCCGGCATATCGCCTCCCAGACTGACGTCGACCAGGCCTACGCCCTGGGCAAGGCAGCGGTCGAATTCGCCCTGCGCGGCGACAATGCCGTAATGCCCTGTATTGTGCGCGGCAAGGGCAAGCGCTACAGCTGGTCTATTGGTGAAGCCGAACTGGATAAAGTGGCCAATGTCGAAAAGATGATGCCGCGCAATTACATCACCCGTGACGGCTTCGGCATCACCGAGGCGGCCCGTGAATACCTGGCACCGCTGATCGTGGGCGAGGCCTACCCTGAATACCACAAGGGCATGCCAAAGTACGTCGAGCTGAAGAACACTCCCGTCCCAAAGAAGCTCAAAAAACGCTTCAAAGTGTAGTGCAGGTCGGGTGCGACAAATCACAAAGAGGTAAATTTTGCCCCTCTCAGGCAAGATTTTACCGCCTGTTCTGGGTACAATGCGCGCCTCTGTAAAGCTGCAACTTTAGTTTCACTCACGAGGTAATCATATGTACAGCAATCGCGATTTCAACCGATGGCGCCGACACCCCTGGCACGGCCTGCACGCCCATGCAGACGAAATGCCGGAAGATATCGTCCAGGTTTACATCGAAATGACACCGGATGACGTGGTCAAGTACGAACTGGATAAAGCCTCCGGCTTCCTGATGGTCGACCGGCCGCAGCGCACCACCTCCAGCCCGCCTGCCCTGTATGGTTTTATCCCACGCACATATTGCGCGGAAGAAGTGGCCAAGCGCTGCCCGGACGCGGACATCGCTGACGGCGACCCGCTGGATATCTGCGTATTTTCCGAGCGCCACATCACCCGCGCCGACATCGTCCTGAACGCCCGCGTCGTGGGCGGCATCCAGATGATCGACGGCGGTGAAGCTGACGACAAGATAGTGGCAGTACTCGATGGCGACAATATCTGGGGCCACGTACACGACATCGCTGACCTGCCAGACATCAAGACCGAACGTCTGCAGCACTACTTTTCTACCTACAAGATGGTTCCCGGCAAGGAAGTCGATATCAAGGTGGATTTTGTCTACGGTCGCGAAGAAGCGCTCAAGGTGATTGCCGCTGCAGAGAAAGACTACGAAAACCACTTCGGTCACCTGCACACCCAGGCGAAGGCAAAAGAGTAAGCTGCCTGTTAATTATCCCGCCGTCGCGATCAACTACCGACGGCAGGATGATCCCCTCAACTCGCCCCTCAGCTCGCGCCTGAACTCTCCCCGCACCAACCATCCGTAACAGTCACGTAACGCGTCATTAGCTGTGACAGGCTGGACTCGATTTCAGGCCGCAGCAACATCGGCCCGCTAGCCTCTTCACAATCCCAGCAGGCCTGTAACAGGGCGCTGCCCACTTGCGCGGCACAGCCCAGGGCCAGCGGTGCGTAGCTCAAATGCCAGCGCTCAGGCGCGACACCTCCATGATCTTCGCCATAGGGCCTGAAAAAGCCGTAGGACTGACCTGCGGCGATGCGCCCATCCAACCAATTGTGCAGGGGATCAAAGAGCCCGCCCGGGGCTACCTCTGCAGGGGACAGCTGCAAGACATAATCCGCAGGCAGCACTGCGGCGTCATAAATATCCAGGTCGGTACCCCAGTGGTGGCGAGAGGTGCCGGGGATTGCCGAAAAGCGCAGAATGGCGTGCAACTGCTGTTCGGGCTCCAACGCCGCCATCATCACCTGGCAGCCCCCGTCGTCGTAGACCGGACGCTGTCCACTGGCCTTGCCATTCCAGATAGCCAGTTGGCGGGCAAAGGAGCGAAAGCTACTGGCGATGGCCAGGTCAAAGCCCGCCTCGTGCGCATCAGCCTGCAGCGCAATGAACGCCCGCGCCGCTTCCTCCTGCAAATGGTGGCCGCAGGGCAGCTCAACCAGATGGGATTCATCCAGTCCGGTCAACTGCTCGGCAGTCAGTTCCCTGGCCATGAAAGGCGCCTCCAAAGCGCATGCTTGATCCTGTCAACGGAATCGGCACAATACCGATCGTATCCACAACATCCTAACGCGAACCCGGGAAAAGCAACACAGTATGAGTCTAATCGGCAATTTCGACGATATCCCCGACAACAGCACCAGCAGCATCATGGTGGATCAGCGCTCCCTGCTACTGGTCAAGCGCACGGGTGACCTTTTCATCTACGACAATCGTTGCCCCCATACCGGCGAGAGCCTTGATCCCATGGGTGGCTCGGTGGCCAGCGCCGACGGTCTTCTCATCCAGTGCCAGCGCCATGCGGCGGAGTTCGTCAGCACTACCGGAGAATGTGTAGCAGGGCCCTGCCAGGGAGAACAATTGGAGGTCGTGACGTATACCTTGAGCCGCGGTGATATCTATCTGGACTAGGCGCCACCGGGAGGATCGATACTAAAGGGCAGCGACTGCTGCAGCGCCATACCCTGCGGACTGACCTGCGCCCTCCAGGCCAACACCTCGACGCCCGCCGCCTGCGCCTCGACAAGGGCATCCCGATAGCGCGGGTCGATCTCGCCGGCGGCACTCACCCTTTCGATGCCACTGTGCAGCACACAGAAAAACATTACAGCGCGTGCACCGGACTCCGCAACAACCCGCTGCAACTCCTGCAGGTGCTTGCGGCCCCGCTCGCTCACCGCGTCCGGAAACAGCCCACGCCCATGCCCGGTGCACAAAGTCACAGATTTGACTTCCACGTACACCTGCCCGGGAGCACCCTCCAACAACAGGTCAATGCGGCTGCCCTGCCCGTACTTCACCTCCGGGCGGATGGAGGGATAGGCCTCAAACCCCGGAATTTGCCCCGCTACAAAGGCCTCCCGTACCACCTGGTTGGCCCTTGCGGAGTGGACACAGGCAATTCCCGTGGCAGTCTCGACCAGCTCCCAGCTGTGGGGATATTTGCGCGTTTTGGAGTCGCTGAACGACAGCCACACCCTTGAACCGGGCTCCGCGCAGCCGGTCATCGCCCCGGTGTTGGGACAATGCACAGTAATGATCTCCCCGCCGGGCAGTTCTACGTCTGCCAGAAAACGCTTGTAGCGTCGCAGCAGTGTGGCTTCCTGCAGGGTACTGAATTCCATGCTCAGCCCAATACCCGTGCCAGACGCTCCACTGCCACCTCCAGCCTGTCCATGCTGGTGGTATAGGAAAAGCGCAGGTGCTCTGCGGCCCGGTGATGGCCAAAATCCACCCCCGGCGTCAGGGCCACGCCGTGCTCTTCCAGTAACTTCAGGCAAAAAGCCTGGCTATCATCGGTGAAACGACTGGCATCCGCATAAATATAGAAGGCCCCCTGGGGCTTACAGGGAACGACAAAACCCAGCTCTTGCAGAGCGGGCAGCAGAAAATCACGTCGCTGCCTGAAAATGTCCCGCCGCTGCTCGAGAATCTCGCGGGTGCGCGGCTCAAAGCCCGCCAGGGCGGCATACTGTGCCATGGTGGACATGGAAATAAACAGGTTCTGCGCCAGTTTCTCCATCTCAGCGACCGCCGC
The DNA here is from genome assembly GCA_965363655.1 of uncultured Halieaceae bacterium. Classification (GTDB taxonomy): domain Bacteria; phylum Pseudomonadota; class Gammaproteobacteria; order Pseudomonadales; family Halieaceae; genus Marimicrobium. The sequence goes on from CBDTVJ010000024.1 coordinate 4,147, forward strand.
CTCCGGCGCCACCAACCAGCCCAGGCGCCAACCGGTCATACCGAAATACTTGGAGAAGCTGTTGATCACGAAGGCATCAGGATCTACCTCCAGCACCGAGGGCGTTGGCGCGTCATAACCCAGGCCATGGTATATCTCATCCACCAGCAGGTAACCGTTGCGTGAGCGCACCGCCTGCGACAGGGCGGCCAACTCATCCCGCGACAGGGCAGTACCCGTGGGATTAGCCGGCGAGGCCACCATGGCGCCAATGGTGTTGCCCTGCCAATGGGCAGCTGCCAGGGCCGCGTTCAGCTGGTAGTTGCTGTCAGCGCCTACGGGCACCAGTTGCCCGCGCCCCTCCACCAGGCGCATAAAGTGTCGATTGCAGGGATAGCCCGGATCCGTCATCAGCATGCCGTCACCCGGGTTCATCAGAAGCGCGGCGATCAGCAACAGGGCGCCGGACGCGCCTGGCGTGATCATGATACGCGAGGGAGGGATATCCAGGCCATAGGTGTCCGCATAGTGAAGGGACAGAGCCTCACGCAACTCGGGAATACCCGCGGCCTGGGAATAATAGGTGGCACCAGCGGCAAGGGCCGCTCGACCCGCCTCGACAATCGGTTCCGCCGTGGCAAAATCCGGTTCCCCGGCGGCCATATGCACGATATCCGCACCCTGGGCCGCCAACTCCGTGGCCCGGGCCAGCACTTCCACCACCCGGAACGGTTCTATTTCGGTCATGCGTTGTGCGAAGCCCTGCGGCCTGCGTTTGGAGTTACTGGTTGCTGACATGAATTACCCCCCATTCCGGCAAGCGCAACATTCTAGCAACTGCCGGCGATACAGTGTTAGCTAACCGGAAAAACTGTGCGGAAATAGTGGCGCGCCCTGCGGTTATCTGGTAATTTCTCCGCCCTCGGATTTGGGCCGGTCTATTAGTGCCTTGCCGAACAACCGTAAATATTATGAATTACCTTTGTAGTATGGGAAATTAACCATGCCTCGAGCAGCAAAAAAAGCAGCCAGTCTGGAGTTCAAGAACTTCAAGCCCTATAAGCCAAAACGGGGTGAAGAGTACATGAACGACAAGCAGGGCGAGCATTTCAAAGCCATATTGCTTAACTGGAAAAGCGAGTTAATGCAGGAAGTGGACCGCACCGTTACGCATATGAAAGACGAAGCGGCCAACTTTCCCGATCCGGCTGATCGCGCCACCCAGGAGGAAGAGTTCAGCCTGGAATTGCGCACCCGTGACCGGGAGCGCAAGTTGATCAAGAAGATCGATTCCACCATGGAGCTCATCGAGCAGCACGACTACGGGTTCTGTGATGCCTGCGGCGTGGAAATCGGTATCCAGCGACTGGAAGCCCGACCCACGGCCACCCAGTGTATCGACTGCAAGACCCTGGCCGAAATCAAGGAAAAGCAGGAGATGGGCTGAGTCCCGCCGGGCGCTAGCCAGTGCCCCTCTCCAAGACGCATTACCGGGGGCGTTTTGCGCCCTCCCCCACGGGCCCCTTACATCTGGGCTCCCTGATTGCCGCCCTTGCCAGCTACCTTGATGCCCGCCACTATGGCGGCACATGGTTAGTGCGCATGGAAGATCTCGATCCACCCCGCGAAGAACCCGGTGCTGCAAAGAGCATGCTGCACAGCCTGCAGTGCCATGGACTCCATTGGGACGACCAGGTGTTGTACCAAAGCACCCGAGCCAGCGCCTATGCCCAGGGCCTGGAAGCACTGACCGCCGCAGGCCACCTGTTTCACTGTGATTGCACCCGGGCAACGCTGGGGCCTAATGGCGCCTGCTGCGGACGCTGCCGACCGCGACAGGATGAGGTTTCCCCGCCCCGCTCAAGCCGGGTCAGTGTGCCGCCAAACTACAGCATTCACTTCGAGGACCAACTGCAGGGCCAGCAAGTTACCCCATTAGGCCTTAACACGCCGGATTTCGTAGTCAAACGCAAGGATGGCCTGGACGCCTATCAACTGGCGGTAGTCATTGACGACGCCGAGCAGGGCATCACTCATATCGTGCGTGGTTCTGACCTGCTGGATTCAACCCCCCGGCAGATTTTCCTGCAACATCTGCTGGGCTATCCCACGCCCCGCTATTGCCACCTGCCGGTCATCACCACCGGGCAGGGCCAAAAATTCAGCAAGCAGAATCATGCACCGGCCCTTGATAACAACCATGCCGCCGACAACCTGCACCGCGCCCTGCGCTTCCTCCACCAGCCGCAACCACCGTCTGCAGCAGATAGCATCGAGTCAATGCTGGCCTTCGCCGTCGCCCACTGGGCACCGCAACGGATCCCGGCCGTGCTGGCTATACCCGCCGCCAGCATCGGCATGGGTGTATGAGCGCATGAACTTTACCCCGCGCATCCCCTTCAGTAGTATCCTTGGCCGGAGCCACTGCCCAGGCTACTGAAAAAGGGGACTACACTGCCATGTATATCAACCGCGCCTTATTGCTGGTCGTTGGCGCCGTGCTGATTTTCTTTCCAGCCATTGAGTCGTGGATGATCAGCTCTGAAACCGCCTGGTATCGGCCCTACCAATTGTGGCTACTGGTGATTGTGGCAGCCTACTGGAACCAGCGCACCAGGTACCCGGATGAGCTTTAGCCTCGCCCAAATACTGCTGTTCATCATTGCCTACCTGACAGGCCTGTTTACGGTCGCTCACCTGGCCGACCGGGGGATTATCCCCGAGCGCATCACTCGCCACCCCGCTATCTATGTTCTGTCTCTGGGTGTATTTGCCGGCGCCATGGCCAGCAACGGCGTGATAGCGCTGGCGCACCAGCACGGCTACAACTTCATGCTCTACTACCTGGGCGTGGTGCTAATGTTCGTCATGGCAGCCCTGCTGCTGATACCCTTGCTGCGGCTGTGCCGGGTGTACCAGTTGGCCTCCCTTGCCGATGTCCTGACGTTTCGCTTTCGCAGCCCCTGGGTAGGCGCGGCCATCACGGTGGCCATGTGCATCACCCTCCTGCCGTTGCTGGCCCTGCAGATACAGGTGGTGGCCGACAGTATTCACATCCTGGCCGGTGACAGTGCGATACTGTCTTCCGGCGAGGGCAGGCAGGATCGGCTGGCACTGCTGTTCTGCATCATCATTACCGTTTTCTCCATTCTGTTCGGCACCCGCCACGTGTCCACCCAGCGCCGCAATTCCGGGCTGGTCACTGCTATTGCCTTCGAATCCCTGGTCAAGCTTACCGCCATGATGGTGCTGCTGCTGGCCGCCATCTACCAGGTTTTCGGCAGCTATGGCGAAATGGAGCAGTGGCTGCTACAAAATTCACAGCAACACCTCGCCATGAACCAGCCAATCCAGGGGGAAAGCTCGCGCGCGCTACTGCTGGTGTTTTTTGCCGGGGCGGTCTGTATGCCACACATATTCCACATGGCCTTCGCCGAGAACAATGATAGCCGCGACCTGCGCAGTGCCACCTGGGGACTGCCGCTGTATTTGATGTTATTGAGCCTGCCTGTTCTTCCGGTCACCTGGGCGGGCATCAAACTGGGCCACGATCTCCCCATGGATTACAGCGGTCTGGCGATCGGTATGGCTATGCACTCCGTGCCCGTCAGTGCAGCCGCCTTTGTCGCCGGGTTGTCGGCCGCCAGCGCTACCATCATTGTGACCACGCTGGCGCTGGCCAACATGTGCCTGAACCACCTGGTCCTGCCCCTTAGGACGTTGCAGGTCGATCGCTCACAAAGCATCTACACGCAGCTAAAGTGGCTGCGCCGCACACTGATAGCCGTGCTAATCCTGGCCGGCTATCTCTTTTTTGTGACGCTAAGCGGCACACAAAGCCTTTCCCAACTGGCGCTGGTGGCATTCACTGGTACTCTGCAATTCCTGCCAGGGATCATCGCTACGCCCTACTGGACCGGCGCTAATCGGAACGGACTGCTGGTTGGCCTTTGCGGGGGCCTGGGGATATGGTTTTTCTCTCTGCTGCTGCCGCTGGCAGGCGCAGGAGCCCCGCATCTGCTTACTGACTTCTACCGGGCACTGCCGGGCGGCGGGGAGGATCTATGGTCAACGGCAACCATGGTATCCATAGGGCTCAATGCCAGCCTGTTCATCATCATTTCCCTGGCGACAAAAGCCGGGACAGACGAGCAAATTGCAGCGGAAATTTGCTCCATGGATGACCTGGCCCGACCGACACGCCGCGTACTGTCTGTATACAGCGCAGCGGACTTTAGCCCGCGCCTGATTCCCGCCCTGGGAGAACAGACTGCGCAATCGGAAGTCGAACGGGCCCTGGGCGAGCTGCAGTTTTCCCCGGATGAAACACGGCCCTACGCCTTGAGGCGCCTGCGTGCCCGCATCGAGGCCAACCTGTCCGGCCTGTTGGGACCAGCGGTGGCCCACCGCATCATTGAAGACTGCATACCCTTTCAGCCGGGTGTGCACAACACCGACGACATCCACTTGATCGAGCGCAGCCTGGACAAGGCCAAGCCCCACTTCACCGGCCTTGCCGCCGACCTCGACAACTTGCGCCGCCATCACCGGGAAACCCTGGATAAGCTGCCCATTGGCGCATGTTCCATCGGCATGGATGGAGAAGTACTGATGTGGAATCGCAGTATGCAGCACATCACCGGGATTGCCCCCGGCGACACCCTGGGCTCCCTGCTGGACTCCACCCCCCTGCCCTGGAACCAAATTCTGTCAGATTTCCTGCGGGGCGAAGCCGACACCTTGTTAAAAACAGAAGTGGTGGTTGAAGACGCCTCCTCCTGCTGGATCAGCCTGCACAAAACGCTAATTGAAGAGGGCGACAACGGGAACACCGTCATCCTGGTAGAAGACATCACAGATCTCGAGCTGCTGGAGGAGGAACTATTGCATAACGAGCGCCTGGCCTCGATCGGCCGCCTCGCAGCAGGCGTAGCCCACGAAATCGGCAACCCCGTCACCGGTATCGCCTGCCTGGCGCAAAACCTGGAGTATGAAACCGACCCCAAGGAAATCCGCTACATGGCCCAGGATATTCTCAAGCAAACCGGACGCGTGACCCGCATCGTGGAGTCGCTGATGAACTTCTCTCACACCGGCTCGATCTCCGGCGATATCAAGTTGACGCCGGCTAACCTGGCAGACTGTGTGGATGAAGCGATCCACCTGCTGGCCCTGGACAGCGCAGCCAAGTCGGTGCAATTCAGCAATCATTGTGACCGTGAATTACTGGTGCTCGCCGACACCCAACGCCTGCTGCAGGTATTCGTCAATCTGCTGGGTAACGCCAGGGATGCCTGCGATAATTTCGGGCAGGTGCAGATCAATGCGAGCGCCACCGATAGCGAGGTCTCTGTCGATGTGGCTGACAACGGTTGCGGCATCCCCCCGGAGATACAAAGCCAGGTATTTGAACCCTTTTATACCACCAAGGATCCCGGTGCTGGTACCGGGCTCGGGCTGGCCCTCGTGTTCAGCATCATGGAAGATATGAACGGCCGGGTGCACCTGACCAGCCCGCTGTCGGTAGAGGGCAATCCGGGCACGCGAGTGACACTGCAGTTACCACGCACCAGTTACGGCACGGACTTCGAAGTGTAACCTGAAGCAACACTTGCCTACTCACCACGCTGGAAAATTTTCCCTGGTAGTAGTATGTTGAGTAGGAAGTACGAAGAGTAACTAACGATGCACAAAATCCTCGTTGTCGAAGATGAGTCAGTGATTCGCACGGCGCTGCGGCGCCTGTTGGAACGCAATGATTACCAGGTCAGCGAAGCCGGCTCTGTCATGGACGCGCAGAAAGAACAGCGCCTCGCGGATTTCGACCTTGTGATTAGCGATTTGCGTCTGCCGGGTGCGCCGGGTACAGACCTGATCAAATTGGCCGGAGACGTTCCGGTACTTATCATGACCAGCTATGCCAGCCTGCGCTCAGCGGTGGACTCCATGCGCATGGGCGCCGTGGACTATATTGCCAAACCCTTTGATCACGGCGATATGGTCAGCGCCGTAGAGCGCATCATTGCCGATCACCCCACCAAACACGGTGAGGACGCTGCGGATAACGGTGCAGCCAGAGCACCATCGGCACACATTAACGGCATCGTCGGGAACTGCCCCGCAATGCTGACCCTGTTTGAGCACATCGAGAAGATGGCTCCCACCGATTCCACTGTACTGGTATTGGGTGAAACAGGCACCGGCAAGGAACTGGTCGCTCGCAGCATCCACCAACACAGCCTGCGCGCCGATAAGACGCTGATTTCGGTCAACTGCGCAGCCATTCCCGACACCCTGATTGAATCGGAACTATTCGGCTATGAAAAAGGCGCTTTCACCGGGGCCAATGCCAGCCGCATGGGGCTAATTGAGGCTGCCGATGGTGGCACCCTGTTTCTCGACGAAATCGGCGAGCTGCCGATGGAGGCACAGGCACGACTGCTGCGCTTTATCCAGGAGGGAGAAATCCGCCGTATTGGTTCGGTCCACTCCCGCAAGGTTAATGTTCGCCTGATGTGTGCGACTCACCGCAATCTGCAAAGCCTGGCAGCAGAGGGACTGTTCCGCCAGGATCTGTTCTATCGTATCAATGTCCTGCGCCTGTCACTGCCCCCCCTGCGAGAGCGTGGCAAGGATATCCTGCACCTGGCAGAGCAGATGCTACAGACCCAGACCGAACGCCTGGGCAAGAGCCTGATGCGCCTTTCACCCCGCGCTATCCAGGCCATCACCACCTACCAGTGGCCGGGAAATGTGCGGGAGCTGGAGCACGCCATTGAACGAGCAGTGATATTATCCACCAGCGAGGAAATTGACAACGAGGCACTGGGGATAGACCTGGAGCTGATCAACATCAACCGTATCCGGGGCCAGCAGGGCATCTCAGTCACGTCCAAGGCCAACACCAGCAGCACTCCGGATCCCCAGGAAGACCTGTCCCTGGAAGACTACTTCCAGCGTTTCGTGCTGGAACACCAGGACTCCATGAGCGAAACCGAACTCGCGCAAAAACTGGGCGTCAGCCGCAAATGCCTGTGGGAACGCCGCCAGAGGCTAGGTATTCCACGCAATAAGGGTAACCCCCAATCCAGGCGTAAAAACACGCTCTCAGAGTCCAAATAAACGTTACTCATACTGATGTGTACCCCCCAAATGAGAGTAAATTAGTAACACATGCCCATCATTAACGTTTAGCAACAACAAGCTTATATAGTTAACTTGTTGTTTTATATGACTAATACCAATCTTGGCACGAGTCCTGCTTTATCTTCGGTGGTACAAAGATAAAAATAATAGCTACCGCAATAAAAATAATACATATAGATATGGACCTGGATGGGGAAGTTCTCTTCCCCTGAATTTCCGTTTTACGTTAGGCCACTAGACGGTTGCTACATTGGCCTTGGCATTTGCCGCGGAAAGTGAGTATTTAACACGGAGCATCACTGAGCATGGAAATGCGACTGTGGCTCTATAGAAACAATAAAAATAACAACACACAGAAATAACAATAACTCTCCTAGCGTGAGACCTGGATGGGGAAAACCTGGTTTTCCCCATTATTCACGCCTCCTCCAGCCGCCAAGCGACCCAGTGACTTCTGTGGTAAACTGCGCGCCTGCCCAGATACTGCCATAGGCCTTTACCCGCTTGAACGTTATACCCAGGGATCAGCACTGTATATCCCGCAAAAACATCAGCGACAGCGCCCTCAAAGTGATGTCGCGATTGCGCAGCCAGGGACACCAGGCTTATCTCGTAGGCGGAGCTGTTCGCGACCTGTTACTTGGGGGACACCCCAAGGACTTCGATGTGGCGACAGACGCTACACCTGAGGCGGTAAACGCCCTCTTTAGAAATTCCCGCATCATCGGCCGCCGCTTCCGCATCGTACACGTGCGATTCGGCCGCGAAATAATTGAAGTAACCACTTTTCGCGGACATCACGAGTCCGGCGCAGGAACCAGCAAGCAGCAGGAAAAAGACGGCAATCATTCGCGGCAATCCGCCAGCGGCTTGCTCCTGCGAGATAACGTTTACGGTACGCTGGAAGAAGATGCGGTACGGCGTGACCTGACCGTCAATGCCCTGTACTACGACTCCGGTAATTTCGAGGTCTTCGATCACGTCCACGGCTTGCAGGACATGGAGAAGCGCAGCATTTGCATCATCGGCGATCCCGACCAACGTTACACAGAAGACCCGGTGAGAATGTTGCGGGTACTCCGGTTTGCCGCCAAGCTGGAATTCAGTATCGACAAGCACACTGCGGACGCCATTCCGCGCTGCGCGCATTTACTGGCAGAAATTCCAGCGGCACGCCTGTTTGACGAGTTTCTGAAGCTTTTCCTGGGCGGTTACGCGGCGCAAACGCTGGATAAACTCCTCACACACAAGTTGCTGCAATACCTGTTTCCCGAGACCAGCGCCTGCCTGGCCAAAGAAGAGACCTCACTGGCTCTGGTGCGGGCCGCCATGGGCAACACCGACCAACGCATCGACCAGGGCAAGCCTGTGACGCCGGCTTTTATTCTCGCGGCCCTGTTGTGGCCCGTCGTGACAGAACAATCACGCCACCTCAAGAACCACGGCGAACCGCCAATGGTCGCCATGCACAATGCCGGCCAGCGCGCCATTAGCGAGGCGGCACAACATATCTCCATCCCGCGCCGTTTTAGCCAACCAATGCGCGAGATCTGGGAATTCCAGCTCAGGCTGCAGCGCCGCACAGGACGCAAGGCAGCGGAACTGGTCGATCACCGCCGTTTTCGGGCCGCCTACGATTTCCTTTTGCTGCGCGAGCAAGCCGGTGAGGACACCGGTAACCTGGGTAGCTGGTGGACTGAATTCCAGGAATTATCACTGGAGGAACGCCTGCAGCAGGCCGGCTCCTCCAATGACAACAAAAGCCGATCGAGAACCAGGACCCGTCGCGCCAATAACACCCCATGACACCCGCCTACATCGCCCTGGGCAGCAACCTGCAGCATCCTGAGCAACAACTGCGCCTTGCCGCCATGTCACTGGACAGGCTCCCCAACTCGCGTATCGAGCGCCTGTCGAGCATTTATCGCAGCGCTCCCGTGGGCCCGGGAGAGCAAGCCGACTACCTCAATGCCGTCATATGCCTGGCAACCACACTGTCGCCGACAGAGCTGCTGACATCACTACAGCGCATCGAGCAGGAGCAGGGCCGCGAGCGCGGCGAACGCTGGGGACCACGCACCCTCGACCTTGATCTATTGCTGTATGGTGACCTGGGCATTGCGACTGAAAAATTAACAATACCCCACCCCCGCATGCATGAGCGTGATTTCGTGCTGTATCCCTTGCATGAAATCAGCGACACTAGGATGACACTGCCCGATGGCAGGGATCTTGATACATTGCTGCAACAATGCCCCCGGGGCCGACTGGTCGAAACCGGACACCAGTTTGGGGCAATCGAGCGTTCAAAACGCGGTAAATAAGCAGGGAGCAACGCCTTGATGTCAGATACCAGGGCCATCAACATCGATTTAAAGGGACGTACACCACCGGCATTTATCGCCGTGGAGGGCCCTATTGGTGTGGGCAAGACGACCCTTGCCAAAAAACTGGCCGCCAGCTTCAACTACGCCACCTTGCTTGAAGAGGCTGAGGAAAATCCCTTTCTGGAGAAGTTCTACCGCAACCGTGAGCAGGTGGCCCTGGCTACACAACTATTTTTCCTGTTTCAGAGAACACAAAAAATCCAGGATATGCGCCAGGCAGACATTTTCGAGCCCGTGCGCGTAGCCGATTTCCTGATAGAGAAAGACCCGTTGTTCGCGCGTATCAACCTGGAGCGGGATGAGTTCTATCTCTATGAGAAAGTCTACCAGCAGATGACTATAGATGCCCCTAAACCGGATCTGGTCATCTACCTGCAAGCCTCTACGGACATCCTGCTATCGCGCATTGATAACCGCGGCCTGCCCTTTGAACAGGGCATAGAAAGGCCTTATCTGGAGCGCCTGAACGAAGTGTACAGTGAGTTCTTTCTATATTACGATGACGCTCCGCTGCTCATCGTCAATGCCAGCGAGATCGATCTGGCCAACAGTGAAGCGGATTATAAACACCTGGTGGACTACATGCTGGATATTCGCAACGGCCGCCATTATTTCAATCCCACATTTTTCGGATAGCGTTGCTGCCCCGCAGACCCTGAAGTGGTATGTAATGAAGAGTGACGAGGTACACTAGCCATGGGCAAGATTACGATCAGCACCCTGGACAAGATGAAGACCGCCGGGGAAAAGTTCGTTTGCATCACTGCGTATGACGCCACCTTTTCGCGCATCATCAGCGAAGCGGGCGCCGAAACCATTCTCGTAGGCGATTCGCTGGGCATGGTATTGCAGGGCCACGACAGCACCATTCCCGTCACCATAGACGACATGGCATACCACACCCGCTGCGTGTGCCGGGCCCAACCCCGCTCCCTGGTCATTGCCGACATGCCCTTCATGGGCTACTCGACTCCGGAGCAGGCCATGGTTAACGCCACGCAACTCATGCAGGCCGGTGCACAAATGGTGAAAATGGAAGGCGGCACCTGGCTGAGCGACTCCATCAGCATGCTGGTGGAACGGGGCATCCCGGTCTGCGCGCACCTGGGCCTCACGCCCCAGTCGGTCCACACCTTTGGCGGCTTCAAGGTCCAGGGTCGCACGCCCAAGGAAGCCAAGTCCATTCTGGCCGACGCTGTGGAAATCCAGGATGCAGGGGCCAGCATTTTAGTGCTGGAGTGCATACCCTCCCATCTCGCCGCCGACATCAGCCGCAAGCTCGACATACCGGTTATTGGCATTGGTGCCGGTGCCGGTACCGATGGCCAGGTACTTGTCATGCATGACTTACTGGGCCTGTCACAACACACTGCCCGCTTTGTGCGCAATTTCATGGACGGACAGGCCAGCGTGCAGGACGCCCTCAAGGCCTTCGTCGATGCGGTGAAATCCGGCCAGTACCCGCAGGAAGAGCATACCTACAGCTAAAACTCCTGTGGGCCGGTAGCAACCACCACCCTGTAAGTGCGCACTAACTATCATTATGGGTCGTCTGAACACAAAGCACGTCACATTCCTGCTTCTTTTAGTAACATTTCGCGTGAATTTTTCATAAAAAGCCGTTGCCCGGCCGGGGGCATTGAGGCATACTTCTGAGCGCGTCCCAAGCCACAACAGGCCTGAGGATGGCTTAAAAACTAGTGTTTTACTACTGGTTTAGCGTCACCAGTCCGTACTGCGGGGAACAGGTAGATATGCGAACTTACAACAGCAACGCTCAGTTACAGTCCGCTTTAAACAGTTTTCGTGCCAAGGGCCAGACCATTGCCTTTGTGCCCACCATGGGGAATTTACACCAGGGCCATCTGGATCTGGTGAGCAAGGCCCATCAGGTCTGTGACGTGGTCGTCGTCAGTATCTTTGTTAATCCCCTGCAGTTCGGTGCCAATGAAGATCTCGACGGCTACCCCCGCAGTCTGGCTGCAGACAAGGAAAAGCTGTTCAGCGAAGGCGTTCAGGTACTTTACGCCCCCGACGCTGCAGAAATTTACCCGCAAGGCATGCAAGCCCAGACCCTGGTACACGTCCCGGATCTCGGCGAAACACTGTGCGGCAGCAGTCGGCCCGGCCACTTTGACGGTGTCACCACCGTAGTCAGCAAACTATTCAACATCGTGCAACCGGACGTGGCTGTGTTCGGCGAAAAGGACTTTCAACAATTGTCTATTGTGCGCAAGATGGTTAAAGACCTGTGCATACCCTTAGAGATTATTGGCGTTGCCACCACCAGAGACGAAGACGGGCTGGCGAAAAGCTCTCGCAACGGCTATCTCTCGCTGGAACAACGACGTATCGCCCCTGTTATGCACCAGACACTCAATAGCTGCCGCGAAGCCATTGCCTGCGGCTTCGACAATTTCCTGCAACTGGAATCACACGCCCGCATGAAGTTACTGCAGGCGGGCTTCGACCCGGATTACTTCGCAATTCGCGACGCTCGCACCCTGCGCACAGTGACTGAAGACACCGAAGAGATTGCCATCCTGGCGGCCGCCAGACTGGGCTCGACCCGTCTCATCGACAATGTAAAGCTGTCGCTTAATCCCGTATCCGACTGGGGCATGTTGGCCGGCGGCCACTAGAAGCCAACAAAATTCCTTCAGGTTTCGCACTGCGGTGGCTTGCACAACATAAGCTGCCAACTATTATTCTGTATTCACCCAATTTACAAAGGAAAAGGCCCACATGTCTGAATTTCCTACCCGCCCCGTGCCCGACAATTTCAGGGATGCCCACATCGATGCCGAGAAGTATCAGGCCATGTACCAGCGCTCGGTCGAGGACCCTGACGGCTTCTGGGCGGAAATGGCCCACTCTTTCCTCTCCTGGGACAAGCCCTGGGATAAAGTAGTCAGTTACGACTTTATCAAGGGCAACGCCGAGTGGTTTGCCGGCGGCAAACTCAATGTCAGTTACAACTGTATCGACCGGCACCTGCCCCAACGGGCCGACCAGACCGCTTTTATCTGGGAAGGTGATGACCCCACGGACAGCCAACACATCAGCTATGGCGAATTGAAAGATCATGTCTGCCGCTTGGCCAACGCGCTCAAGGCGCGCGGTGTCGGCAAGGGCGACCGGGTATGTATCTATATGCCTATGATTCCAGAGGCCGCCTATGCAATGCTGGCCTGTACCCGCATAGGGGCCGTGCACTCGGTGGTCTTCGGTGGCTTTTCCCCGGAGGCCCTGAAAGACCGTATCCTGGATTCCGACTGCCGCATACTGATCACCGCCGATGGCGGGGTACGTGGCGGCAAGAGTGTCCCCTTGAAAGCCAACGCGGACAAGGCGCTGGCGTCCTGCCTCAATGTACACACCTGCCTGGTGGTAAAGCGCACTGGCGCGGACATAGACTGGCAGGAAGGACGCGATGTCTGGTACCACGATAGCGTGGACCAGGCGGATACTGACTGCCCACCAGAGTCCATGGACGCGGAAGACCCACTGTTTATTCTCTATACCTCTGGCTCCACCGGCAAACCCAAGGGAGTACTGCACACCACCGGTGGCTACCTGCTGCAATCAGCGATGAGTTTTAAATATGTCTTTGATTATCGCGAAGGTGATATTTACTGGTGCACCGCGGATGTGGGCTGGGTCACCGGTCACAGCTATATTGTCTATGGTCCCCT
>CBDTVJ010000025.1:0-16894 GCA_965363655.1 uncultured Halieaceae bacterium
CTAGTTCTTGACCCTGGTAACCTTGCGCACATGGTTGATGGCGCGCAGGCGTTTCATGATGCGGGCCAGGTGCACGCGGTTTTCCACCAGCATTTCCAGATTGACGAAGGTGAACTGGTAGTCCTTGTCGTCAGTGGATATTTTCTCGATATTGACACTCATGCTATTGATTCGGGTGGCGATGACAGCGATCATGCCGCGCCTGTTTTCCACCTCGATCCGCAGCTCCACGGGATACTCACCTTCCACTTGATTATCCCATAGCAATGCCACCAGGCGTTCGCGATTATCGCGCATATCCCCGAGGTTTTTGCATTGCTCGTGGTGCACCACCATGCCTTTTTCGGAGCTGAGGTAGCCTTCGATGGGGTCACCCGGAATGGGGTGGCAGCACCGGGCGTAGCTGACCATAAAGCCCTCGGTACCGCAGATCGCTACGGGCTGTGCCCCGCCATCGCTTTCCTGGAGCTGGTATCCTTCCTGGCCGCCCAATAATTGTTGCGCGGTAATGGCGGGTAGTCGGTTGCCCCTGGCGACGTCTGCCAGCAGGTCGTCCAGGCTGTCGTAGTGTTGTTGCGCCAGGAACTCCTCAAGCGGTGCCTGCGGTATCTGCTCGAGGCTGCTGCCAAATCCGGTCAGGCCCTTGTCCAGCAGGCTGCGACCCAGGGCAACCGAATCCTCCTGGGTCTGGTTCTTGAGGAAGTGATGAATATTGGAGCGTGCCTTGGCGGTGACCGCGTAGTCCAGCCAGGATGGATTGGGCCTGGCCCCTGATGAGATCAGGATCTCCACGGTCTGGCCGCTTTCCAAAGGCTCGGACAGTGGTGCCAGGCGACGGTTGATGCGGCAGGCGATACAACTGTTGCCGATATCCGTATGCACTGCGTAGGCGAAGTCCACCGCCGTGGCCCGCCGTGGTAATTCGAGTATCTGTCCCTTGGGGGTAAACACATAGATCTCATCCGGGAACAGGTCGATCTTGACGTTTTCAATAAACTCCAGTGAATTACCCGCTCGTTGCTGCATTTCCAGCAGGCCCTGCACCCATTCGCGTGCCCGGGCGTGGCTGCCGCTGGCCGTCTGGCTATCACTTTTGTACAACCAGTGAGCAGCGATACCGTTATTGGCCATATCCTCCATGTCCTGCGTGCGGATCTGGACCTCAATGGGTACGCCATGCATGCCCATCAACACAGTATGCAGGGATTGATAGCCGTTAGCTTTGGGGATCGCAATGTAGTCCTTGAACTCACCCGGTACGGGCTTGTAGAGACTGTGGATGCAACCCAGTACGCGGTAACAGGTATCAACCGAATCCACGATGATGCGGAAGGCGTAGATGTCCATGATTTCGGAAAATGACTTGCGCTTGGACTTCATCTTCTTATAGATACTGTAGAGGTGCTTTTCACGACCCACCACCGAGATATCGTGACCTTCCTGCTCCAGCGTAGCCTCGATCTGGTGGCGAATTTTTTCTACCAGTTCTTTGCGGTGACCGCGGGCGTGCCGCAGGGCCGCGTCAATGCGACTGGCGCGCATCGGGTAGAGAGCGCTGAACCCCAGGTCTTCAAATTCCATGCGGACATTATTCATTCCCAGGCGCATGGCGATGGGAGAGTAAATATCCAGGGTCTCCTTGGCGATGCGACGCGCCTTGGTAGTTTGCAATACACCCAGGGTACGCATGTTGTGCAAGCGATCGGCCAGTTTTACCAGGATTACCCGGATGTCCTGGGCCATGGCCAGGGCCATCTTCTGGAAGTTCTCCGCCTGCTTTTCTTCCAGGGAACCGAATTCCATTTGCGTTAACTTGCTAACACCATCCACCAACTCTGCCACTGTGGGGCCGAACTGTTCACCGATAGTGGTTTTCTCCATGCCGGTATCTTCGATCACATCGTGCAGCATGGCCGCAATCAGGCTCTGGTGATCCATGTGCATGTCGGCGAGGATGCCGGCGACAGCGAGGGGGTGGGTTACATAGGCTTCACCACTGCGACGTAGCTGCCCATAGTGGGCCTGTTCGGCAAAAAAGTAGGCACGCTTTACGTGACTGGTCTGCTCAGGGTTGAGGTAACTGCGAAGGGTGGTGCTGAGGGCATCTATGGTTTGCATTGCGCTTCTCTATGCTCCTTGCCAGAGATGCCCGCGAAGTATGGCGGCTCGTGTCCTGAGGTTCGCCTAGAAAGTGGCACCGGTAACTGGCTCTGCTGTGAGAGGCTCGATGGCATCCATGACTTCGGCCAGTTCCTCTTCTGCGTCGAGTTCTTCCTCACGGGTGAGGATATCGGGGGTTACGAAGCCTTCGGCGATTTCGCGCAGGGCGATTACAGTGGGCTTGTCGGATTCTTCCTGCACCATGGGATCCTTGCCCCCGGTGGCCAGTTGCCTGGCCCTCTTGCTGGCTACCATAACCAGCTCGAAGCGGTTTGCGACATTATCCAGACAATCTTCAACAGTTACGCGTGCCATTCTTGAGTACTTCCCATTTTGTGCGTGCCGCATCAGGCTCTGTAGTATCAAGCATGAAGGCACAGGTTAATTAATTAGCGAGGGCTGCCCCGAAGTAACAGGCAAGTATAACGCAAACACCCGGGGGTGCGTCCAGCGGTAATAATGCCTGCAGTGCCAGCCCGGCTTTGTCTCTTTTTTACGGCTAGCGGGTCAGGCCAGCGGTTCAGGCCAGTAGGTCGCTTAGCATATCGCTCAAGACAAGCTGTTGTCGGGAGGTGCGCAGGCGCTGGCTGCAAACGATGCAGTGTAGCTCTGCAAGGGCCTGGTCGAAATCCTTGTTTACCACCAGGTAATCCCCTTCAACGTAGTGTGACATTTCCTCCACGGCTTCATCCATGCGTGCCTGGATGATGGTGGTGTCATCCTGGCCCCGGGCGTTGAGGCGCTGTTGCAGGGCTTCACGGGAGGGGGGGACAATAAATATGGCCTTGGCCTCAGGGAGCAAGCGCTTGACCTGTTGTGCTCCCTGCCAGTCGATTTCCAGTATGACGTCATAGCCCTGCTTGAGTTGCTCTTCCACCCACACACTGGATGTCCCGTACAGGTTGCCAAAGACCCTGGCATGTTCGAGGAACTCATTGCGCTCCAGCATGCCAAGGAACTGCTGTTCTTCTACAAAGTGATAATTGATGCCATCTTCTTCACCGGGGCGTATGGGGCGAGTGGTGTGGGATATGGAGACCAGCAGATCCTGGCAACGTGGCACCAGGGCATTCACCAGGCTGGTTTTGCCAGCTCCGGAAGGCGCCGACACGGTGTACAGTGTTCCGGTACTTGTCATGTTCTTGTCCTGTCCGGGGCGCGCTGGCCGCGCCCCGCGGGGTTACTCAATATTCTGGATTTGCTCACGCATCTGCTCAATCAGTACCTTTAGCTGCACCGCGTTCTGGGTCGTACCGGCCGATAAGGACTTGGAAGAGAGCGTGTTGGCCTCGCGATTTAACTCCTGCATGAGAAAGTCCAGGCGGCGACCACAGGGGCCACCTTTTTCCAGGGTGCGGCGGACTTCACTGACGTGGGCATCAAGACGGTCCAGTTCTTCATCCACATCGGCCTTCTGCGACAGGTAGACCAGTTCCTGTTCCAGACGGCCCTGGTCCACTTCCACTGCCAGGTCGGCAATACGATTGGTGATGCGGTCCCGTTGGTGTTGCATCAGGGCTGGCAGTACCTCGCGGGTGGCAATCACCTCAGCTACCACCTGCTCCAGGCGCCCTGCGATAAGTGATGCCAGTTTTTCACCTTCCCGGCGGCGGCTTTGCTGCATATTATCCAGCGCTTTTTTGAACAGGGCTCGGGCGTCTTTTTGTAACTGTTCTTCCGATTGTTCAGGGGTACTGTAAATGCCGGGGAATTGTAATACCTGCAGTGCATTGATGGGCGCGGGGTTGTCCAGCCGCTGCTGGATCAGGCCTGTGGCCGCCAACAACGTCTCCAGCTTGTCGTCATCGATTTGCAGTTGCTCGGGACCGGCGGCGTTTGATTGCAGGCGGATCAGGCAATCCAGCTTGCCCCTGGCCAGGACTTTGCCCGCCTCCTCCCGCAGCCATGGCTCCAGGGCGCGCAATGTGTCGGGAAGTTTGAAGCTGCAATCAAGATAGCGGTGGTTTACTGAGCGTAACTCTACGGTCAATATGCCTGTGTCGGTTGCAGCGCTCTCGCGGGCGAAAGCCGTCATGCTCTGGATCATTATTTCTAGGTTTAACCCCGGTTAATCAGCAAGCCAAGGAGTGTAGCAGCTTGTTAATGATGCATATAGTTCGGTAGGCCAGATCGGGCCGTGTGGGTATTAAGCGAGTATGCGCGACTCGCATAGAGCAGCATCTCCAGGCCGATTGCTGACGATATTTGACTGCCGTAGCTGGTTAGCTAGCGTATACTTGCGCGATTATTTTCTGACGGAGACTACCATGCAACGACCCAGCGGCCGTTCGCCCGAGCAATTGCGAGACATTAGCATCACCCGTAACTTCACCCGCCATGCGGAGGGTTCTGTGCTGGTTTGCTTCGGCGACACACGGGTAATTTGCACTGCCTCGGTAGAAAAAGGCGTGCCGCGCTTCATGCGCGGCGAGGGCAAGGGTTGGGTAACGGCAGAGTATGGCATGTTGCCACGTTCCACCGGCTCCCGTATGGGCCGGGAGGCAAGCAGAGGCAAGCAGGGCGGGCGGACAGTAGAGATCCAGCGACTGATCGGCCGCTCCCTGCGAGCGGCCCTGGATATGTCCAAGCTTGGGGAAAACACAATTACTATCGACTGTGATGTTATTCAAGCAGATGGGGGCACGCGTACCGCCTCGATCACCGGGGCTTGTGTGGCGCTGGTCGATGCGATTTCCTACCTGCAACGGGAGAAGCTGATCAAGGAGGACCCTCTAATGCAGATGATCGCCTCTGTTTCAGTGGGGATGTACCAGGGTGTTCCGGTATTGGACCTTGATTACCCGGAAGATTCCTCAGCAGATACCGATATGAACGTTATCATGGGAGAAAGCGGCGGATTTATCGAGGTTCAGGGCACCGCGGAGGGGGTTCCATTTGCGCGGGCAGAGCTGGATGGCATGCTGGATCTTGCGGGTAAGGGTATAAATGAGCTGATTACCCGGCAAAAGGAAGCGCTTGCTTCCTGAGGCAGGGCATGGAGCTTACACCTCGATATCGTAGTCCATGATGACAGGTGCGTGCGAGGAAAACGCCTTGCCCTTGTAAATCGCACCATATTCGACTGAGTATTTGAGACCCTGTGAAATGACATGGAAGTCAGTGCGCCAGCCGTTACTGTCACGATCACCGTCGGGCCACCAGCTGAACTCGTCCTGGTCGGAGTTGATTTCCCTGAACGCGTCGACGTAGCCGGACTCCAGCAGTTCATTCATCCACTGCCGCTCTTCCGCCAGGAAGCCGGAGGTGGTGCTATTGCTTGCGGTGTCCTGCAGATCCCCCGGGGTGTGAGCAAGCTGCCAGTTAGCACAGATGATGAACTCCCTGCGCTTGTTGCGCACTTTTTGCAAATGGCCGCCCAACAGTGAGAAAAACTCATTTTTCCGGGATTGTTGCTCAGCGTCACCCTGCTTCACCTGTGGGGCCAGCAGACAGGCCACACTGAGATTTTCATAGTCGGCCTGGATGTAGCGACCTTCCATGTCAAAGTCGGCAAATCCCAGGCCGGTCATGATCGCCTTGGGCAGCTGCCGGCAGTAGATGGCGACGCCATTGGCCTTGCCATCGACATCGTCCAGGAAGTAGGCGTTATATTCTTCAGGGAAGAAGACGCTATCCTGCAGGTCATATTCCGAGCACTGTAGATCCTGGATGCAGATGAAATCCGCGTCCTGCTCTTTCAGCCAGTCAAAAAATCCATTTTCTGCGGCATTTTTGATGCCGTCAGCACTGAAACTGATGATCCTCATTTTTGGCCTCTTGCTGTGAGAGCGTGTAAAGTGCTGTTACGTGCCCTGCCCCAACTATTGCCAGACTCTGTTTGGGACGGTCACGCACTAAATCTTTTATATTGAAACCTTGCAGGATCGCCACGGCAGATTATGATGGGGACAGAAGCCCCCGACTTGAATCTTATTAGTAGGACGTGGCCGATACCAGAATTGCGTATTCTATAGCTTAAACTCTGGAATACAATGCCCCGTTTTATTAATCGGTGACGAGATGCACGCCTACCAGACCGAATTTATTGAACTTGCACGCGGCTGTGAAGTGTTGAAATTTGGTGAATTTACGCTCAAATCGGGCCGTACCAGCCCCTATTTTTTCAACGCAGGCGCCTTTTCCAGTGGCCGGGCGCTGGCGGCCCTGGGTCGTTGCTACGCCCAGCGGATTGTCGATTCCGGTGTTGAGTTTGATGTTTTGCTGGGTCCTGCCTACAAGGGTATTCCGCTGGCGGCGGCCACGGCTATTGCCCTGGCGGACCACCACGGCCTGGATACACCCTTTGCCTATAATCGCAAAGAGGCCAAGGACCACGGTGAGGGCGGTACATTGGTAGGCGCTCCCTTAAGGGGCCGGGTACTGGTGATTGATGACGTGATTACCGCAGGTACCGCGGTACGCGAGGTTATCAACATGATTGCCGCTGCCGGAGCTGATTTAGCGGGAGTCGTTATTGGGCTGGATCGCCAGGAGCGTGGAGCAGGGGAACAGTCAGCCATCCAGGAGGTAGAGCAGGCTTATCGCGTCCCGGTGCTCAGCATTATCGATATGGCACATATCATCGATTATCTGGAAAATACCGGTGATGACACCCAGGGTGTGCTTGCCAGTATGCGGAACTATAGAGACTGCTATGGGGTCTAGGTTGAACGCTAGCAACAGGAATTTATTCTTTGGGCATATGATTTCTCGTATCAACACTATTGGTTGCTTCGCTTGCGTGTCGCTCCTTACCCTCAGTATGGTGGTTGAAGCTCGCCAGTTGTACAGGTATCGCAATGCCGACGGTGTGGTGGTGGTGGGCTACCAGGTGCCAGTCGAATACGTGAGTAAGGGCTATGAGGTACTTAATGACGAGGGCATGGTCATCAAGGTCATCCCCAGGGCGCTCACAGAAGAGGAGCGCAATGCCCAGGACGCGCAGCAACAGCTTGTGGATGCGGCCAATGCTGAGCAGGAGCGCCTGCGTGAATGGGATGAAACCCTTATGCTTCGCTACAGTACGGTGGCGGATATCGAGGCTGCCCGTGATCGCGCCTTGGGAGACCTGAAAATCAGGCTGAGTATCCTCAAAGGTAACCGTCGCTCACTCAAGCAGAGAGTGGAAAATTATCAGTCCGAGGCTGCGGACATGGAACGCAGTGGCAGGAAGGTGGACGTGGAGCGACTGCGGGCCATCGAAACCCTGCAAAGTGATATTGCCGCCACGGATCGAGCCATTGTTGATCGGCAGGGGGATGTCGATGACATGGCCGCTTCCTACCAGTTGGATATTGAGCGTTTCGAAATGCTGCTGGAAGTGGTTGAGATGCGGCGAACCCTGCGCATAAAACGGTCCAAGCCCAACTCCTGAAGTGCCAATTACCTGACGTAGCTGGAGGCCCGCCCGGGCACTGGCTGGGTCACCGTCTCCCGGAAGAAGCCTTTTATCAGAAGCTCCCACTGCTGTGCCCAGTCAGCCGTCGGGGGGCGCTGGAAACCACTGCGTACATATTGTGAGATACGGCCCTCCGCCGCAGCCATCAGCAAATTGGCGGCCGCATGCAGGGGCAGGACGGGCCTCAGGCCCTCGCGCATCTCCGCTTCCCTGATGACCTGCTTGAGCTGTGTTTCAAACCGGTCAAACAGTTGCGCCACCCGCTGGTGCAGTCGCTCGGTTTCCCCCGCCAGGGCGTCACCGGTCAGGATACGGGTAATCCCGGGGTTGCGTTCGGTAAAAGCCAACAACAGCATGAGCATTTTTTCGCAGCGGGACGCCGCAGTCTGCTCCTCGGCCAGAATGATATTGATGCGACTGAACAGGGTTTCTTCAATGAACTCGATCAGACCCTCGAACATTTTGGATTTACTTGGAAAGTGACGATAAAGGGCAGCTTCAGAGACACCTACCTGCTTGGCCAGGCCTGCGGTAGTAATTCGGCCGCCGGGACTGGCCTCCAGCATTTGCGCCAGAGCTTCCAGTATTTGCTGGCGCCTTTGGGATTTTCTGGGAGGCATGATCATCCGTGTCTATTCGTATTTCGAGTTATGCTAGCGATTACCCGACGCGCCTGCAATAAGCCCAGCCTCATTGGGGCCGGATTTCTTCATTTTTTGTTCCCTAGGTACGCTTATTGGTGATCAGGGTGCCCATTCCCTCGTCAGTGAAGGTTTCCAGCAGTACCGCATGTGGCACCCGGCCATCAATTATATGCGCGCTGTTGACTCCTGATTTCACTGCATCCAGGGCGCAGCTGATTTTGGGCAGCATACCTCCGCTGATAGTGCCGTCGTCGATCAGGCCGTCCACCTGCGCTGTGCTCAGCCCGGTGAGGATTTCTCCCTTTTTGTCCAGCAGCCCGGCTACATTGGTCAGCAGCATGAGTTTCTCTGCCTGCATGACCTGGGCCAGTTTTCCGGCGACCAGGTCGGCATTGATGTTATAGGTAGCGCCGTCATCCCCTACCCCGATTGGAGCGATGACTGGTATGAAGTTGCTGCCGAGAATGACGTCCAGCACACTGGTGTCAATCTGCTCGACTTCACCCACATGGCCAATATCGATTATTTCCGGAGCGTCCAGCTCCGGGCTGTGTCGATGGATGGTGAGTTTGTGGGCCCTGATCAGCTGGCCGTCTTTTCCTGTGACGCCGATGGCTTTGCCGCCATTGCGATTGATCGAGGCCACAATGGCCTTATTGACGCTGCCGCCCAGCACCATTTCCACCACGTCCATCGTTTGGGCATCGGTGACCCGCATGCCGTCCACGAATTCGGACTTGATGTTGAGTTTTTCCAGCAGCGCGCCAATTTGAGGTCCGCCCCCATGCACCACCACTGGATTCATGCCCACCAGCTTCATGAGCACCACATCCCTGGCGAAGCTCTCGTGCAATTCGGGGTCTACCATGGCATTGCCACCAAACTTCACCACAATCGTTTTCCCAATGAAACGCTGGATGTAGGGCAAGGCCTCAGTGAGTACCTGGGCGATATTCAGGGCTGCTGTGCGATCAAGTGACATTTTCTTGCCTGCGGTTAATCCCGGTCATCGGGGGCCGGTCATTAGAAACCAAGTGTTATCTCTGGGTCAATCAGGCCGATCTGGGCGCGAAATTCCTCTTTTATCATCTCCAGGTTTTCCTCCGTATCGGCTTCGAAGCGGGCGGTCAGTGCGGGTCCGGTGTTCGATGCCCTTATAAGGCCCCAGCCATTCGTGAAGTCCACCCTGATCCCGTCCATGTTATTTACCTTGCCAGACGAAAAGTCGGCGCTGCTGAGAATTTTCTCAATGAGCTGGAATTTGTAATTGTCGGCTATCGGAATGATGATTTCCGGGGTATTGACGGAAGTGGGAAATTCAGCGATCGAATCGTCCAGGGATTCCCCGTGAGTGCTGAGGATTTCAGCCAGGCGGCCCGCCGCATACATGCCATCGTCAAACCCGAACCAGCGTTCGCCAAAGAAGATGTGACCCGAGAATTCGCCACCCAGCAGGGCGCCGGTAGTTCTCATTTTTTCCTTCATAAAGGCGTGCCCGGTCTTCCACAGAACAGGGCGGCCGCCGTGACGGGTAATCAGCTCGGTGAGATTGCGGCTGCACTTCACATCAAATATCACGTCAGCCCCCGGGTTGCGCGATACCACGTCCTGTGCGTAAAGCATCAGCAATACATCAGAACGCACGATGTTCCCGCTGGATGTCACCACTGCGAGTCGGTCGCCGTCGCCATCGAAGGCGACGCCGAAATCAGCGCCGTTCTCCTGCACCGCCTGTACGAGGTCCGCCAGGTTGTCTTCGTTACTGGTGTCGGGAGAGTGATTGGGGAAGTTGCCGTCTATCTGGCAGTGCAGGGGCACGACGTCACAGCCCAGCTCCTCGAAAAGCTGTGGTGCAATTTCCCCGGTTGCGCCATTGCCGGCGTCAATGACCACCTTCAATGGCACCGCGATGGCGATATCCTGTATCACCTCTTCCATGTAGGCGGGTATGACATCCTCGCGGGTCATGCGGCCATTGCCTGTGTCGAAGTTGCCCTGGATCACCCGATCCCGTATCTGTTGAATGCCTCCGGCGGCAATGGTTTCCTGACCAAGCACAATTTTCAGCCCATTGTGGTCGGGGGGGTTGTGGCTGCCGGTTACCATGACGCCTGATGAGTAATCGAGGTGTCGGGTAGCAAAATAAAGTAACGGCGTGGGGACCAGGCCGATGTCGATGACGTCACGGCCGCTCTCCATCAGTGCGCGTATCAGCGTTGATTTTATGCGGGGGCTGGAATTACGGCCATCGCACCCGACGATCAGTGCCTGCTCGTCCATTTCTCCGGCTATAGAGCCGATCGCCTTGCCGATATTTGATACCAGCTTATCGGTGAGCTCGGTGTCGGCATTACCGCGGATGTCATAGGCGCGGAAGATATGTTGGGGAAAACCCGATCCGCCAACGGACGAAGCCTGCTGCAGATTTAATCCCGGGGCCAGGTCCAGATCCAGAACTTCATCATCCTGATCGAGCATGGTGCTGGACTGGAACAGCGGGTTGGTTAGATCGGGCTGCAATGAATCTCCGGGCTGGGTGTCCGATACTCCCGCGGGCGCTGAGGCTGCTGCGCTACTCTGGCGCAGGGCTCGAAGCGTCGCGCGGCGTAATTGTTTGGCTACATCGACCAGCTCAGGGATGGCCAGGGCCAGCTGAGATTTGCGGTCTGCCGAGGAAATGACCTTGCTCACTTCCGCCTGCAACGCTTTCGGGTACCGGCTAAGGATAATAAATGCAGCGCCAAGCAATGCCCCGAGGATTAGTGCCAGTACAGCAAACAACGGCAGCTGGCTAAAATCCAGGTTACTTTGCAGGGTCTGGGAGGGACTAAACGCTATACGCCAGGGGGTGTCTGGAATGTCAGCATAGTGGGTACCGGCGCCTTCAGCAGCACTGCCATTGACAGCGATGATGTCGGTACGTTTTGCGCCAGTGGAGGAGGTATACAGTTGTTCCACAGCGAACTTACCGGCACCGGCGTCCAGTAACTTCAGCTGGTATGAAATATCTGCATTATCGAGCGTCACTATGATGACAGCCTGGCGATTCGTCAGACGCGGGTGCGTCACCCTGGCGGTGATTGAGGTCAGCCAGCTATCTTCGAACTTGTATGCCAGAGGGGGTGTTTTCTCACCTTCGCTGGCGCGCCTGACCATATCGACTTCGATATGATTGCGCAGGCCCTTATTGCCATCAGTGAAACCCGCCGTGCCCAGCTCACCGACGGGAATAATCCTCAGGCTGATCACTTCTGGAAAGAAATCCAACATGGTCTTCTCGACCAGGAAGATGTCTTGGTCAGAATTGCTGGCGAGAGCGGACAGCACCAGTGGCGTCTGTGCGGCTCCCTGAATGCGCTCCACCATTCGCGTGAGCATGAGGTGCAGGTTGGTCGCCTGTTGCTGCGCAAACGAAGAAGCTACTTCATCAAGCTGCTTTTTTTCCAGTGCCGGCTCACGCAACAATAGCAGGTAGCTAAATCCCAGGGCGACACATGCCAGTGTAACGAGCAGGGCGATAGAGCCAATTCGATGCAGGGCATTTCCTTTGGCAAAAATACCCTGGGGGTTATTGGCAGCTGACTCCGCTCGGGTGTCGGTATCGGGAGTTTTCTTTCTGTTTTTTTTAAACTTCAGCATCTAATGGTTTGGCCCGCAGAGTGATTGAACCATGATATTACATAGCGAGGCTGACTCAAATGGACATGCAGCCGGTATTATTTACGGTGTTTATCCCAGCAGATTTGCAGTGCAATTTGCCACAACACAGCACGGGGGAACCTGTTAAGCGTGAATTAACGTTTTTTCGGCGATCATTACCACGATTTGGCGGGCAATTTCGTCCTTGCTCGCCTGTTCCAGGGCAAGCTCACCATCCGGCCATAGAATAGTTACCGCATTGTCCTCGCTATTGAAGCCAATGGCTTGATTTGACACGTCATTGGCGACGATCATGTCCAGCCCCTTGCGAGTCATCTTATCCCTGGCGTAGGGGAGCACATCGTTGGTTTCTGCTGCGAATCCCACAGTATAGGGCCGGTGCTCACTGCCCGCCACCGCAGCAACGATGTCCGGATTGCGAACCAGTTGCACTGTCATTTCGCCGGCACTTTTTTTAATTTTCCGGTCTTCTGTCGTCGCTGGGCGGTAGTCGGCAACTGCCGCGCAGGCGATGAAAATGTCGCATTCCGGTAATAGCTCGAGGCAGGTTTCGAGCATATCCCGGGCGCTCTGCACGCCCAGGTGTGTGACGTGATCGGGCGGAGTGAGGGAGACGGGGCCGCTCACCAGTGTGGTTATCCCCCCGGCATCGGTAGCTGCCCTGGCCAGGGCATAGCCCATTTTTCCAGAGCTGTTATTTGAAAGGTAGCGTACCGGGTCCAGCGCTTCCCGGGTTGGCCCCGCAGTAATAACAACACGTTTACCCGCCAGCAGGCCAGTATCGAACAGGTCGGCAGCGGCGTCGGCTATGGCGTCTGGTTCTTCCATGCGACCGGGCCCTGTGTCGCCACAGGCCTGTTGCCCTTCTGCGGGGCCTACCAGGTGCACTCCGCGCTCGGCCAGGGTAGAAATATTACTGGCGGTGGCGCTGTCGCTCCACATTTGCTGGTTCATTGCCGGGGCCAGCATTAACGGGGCGGCGGTGGCCAGTGCTACCGTGGTGAGCAAATCATCAGCGCGTCCTGCGCTGAGCCTGGCGACCAGGTCGGCAGTGGCCGGCGCGATCAACAGCAAGTCAGCCCAGCGCGCCAGTTCGATGTGACCCATACCCAGTTCTGCTTCTTCATCGAGCAATTGTGTGTGTACCGGGTTACCCGACAGGGCTTGCAGCGTCAGTGGCGTGATGAATTCCTGGGCGCCGTGGGTCATGATCACGCGTACCGTGGCCCCACGTTCCTGTAACTGCCTGATCAGCTCCGCTGACTTGTAGGCCGCTATGCCTCCGCTGACGCCCAGCAGGACATTGCGATTAAATAGATGTGCCATTTACCGGTCCAAACTGGGAATATAGCTGAGCAGGAACGATACCATTCCAGAGCCTTATTTGACACCGCGAGCGGGGTTGTCACGGATGGCGTGCCAGGGATGGGTGCTCAGGGAGGAGCGCGATGAGTATAGCGGCTTGGGCGCCGGGGGAGGGGCCCCGGGATAAGTTAATGGAGCGAGGCGCAGCGGCCCTGTCCGATGCCGAGCTGCTGGCGGTATTGCTACACACTGGCTACCGTAATTGTAGCGCGCTGGATATGGCGCGGGACCTGCTTGACCAGTTTCCCGGCATCAGCGGCCTGATGCGGGCAGGCCAAAGCAATTTGCTGGCCTGCCCCGGGATGGGGCCTGCAAAATATGCCCGGCTGCGCGCTGCCATGGAGCTGGCGCGGCGCCAGGCCTTACAAAACCTCTGTACAGGCGATGTCTTGAGCAGTCCCGGTGATACCCGGCGCTTTTTGCAATATCATCTTGCTGCCCATAATCGGGAAGTGTTCAGCTGCCTGTTCCTGGACAGTCAACACCGGGTTCTGCGTTGCGAGGACTTGTTTTTCGGTACGCTCGACGGTGCCGCCGTGTATCCCAGGGAGGTCGCCGTCAGGGCATTGCAATACCAGGCCGCCGCAGTGATTTTTGCCCACAACCATCCATCGGGTGTGGCAGAGCCCAGCAGTGCTGACCGCAGGATTACAGAGCGCCTGTGCTCGGCACTTGCCCTCCTGGATATACGAGTGCTGGACCATATTATAGTAGGTAGTGGCTGCCAGTATTCTTTTGCAGAAGCGGGCCTGCTGTAGGGTCGGGGCCCGCCAACCGGCATTGGGCCCCTATTTCATTCACTTTCCTTTAGCTTGCTATGGCATGGCCCTTCTGGTATAAAGTCGCGCTCTGCGCGGCGGGGGTCCGTTTTTAGGCCTCCAGATCACACCACTTTTATTGAAAATCCCGCGAGTTTTGGGAGAGTAGAAATCATGGCTAGAGTCTGTCAGGTCACCGGTAAGCGTCCGGTATCAGGAAACAACGTATCACACGCAAAAAACCGCACCCGTCGCCGTTTTTTGCCCAATTTGCACAAACATCGTTTTTGGCTGGAGGCAGAAAAGCGCTTCGTCAGCCTGCGTGTATCGAGCAAGGGCATGCGTATCATTGACAAAAAAGGTATCGAGCAGGTGCTGGCCGATATGCGCACCCGTGGCGAGAAGGTATAAAGGAGAATTGCGATGAGAGAAAAGGTCAGAATGAATTCTTCGGCTGGTACAGGTCATTTTTATACCACCGACAAGAACAAGCGTACCTCACCGGACAAGCTTGAAATGAAAAAGTACGACCCCGTGGCGCGTAAGCACGTCATGTATAAGGAAGGCAAAATCAAGTAAGTGCCCTCCTTTAAGAAGTACACTCAAAACCCTGGCCTTCGCCGGGGTTTTTTGCATCAGGGCCTACCACGACTAAAGACAGCACTATGCCTGAGTTACCAGAAGTAGAAACCACGCGCCGCGGCGTTGAGCCACACTGTCGCGGCCGGGTCGTGACTGGCGTTGTGGTGCGAGAGCCGCGCCTGCGCTGGCCTGTGCCCGAGCAGTTGCCGGTGGTCTTGCGTGGACAAACTATCGAGGCGGTGGAGCGGCGGGCGAAGTACCTGTTATTCAAAACAAAAGTGGGCACCCTGCAGGTCCATCTGGGCATGTCCGGCTCCCTTCGAGTAGTGAATCCAAAGACCGACCCCGGGCGTCATGATCATGTTGATCTGCTGCTGGAAGGTGGGGTCTGCCTGCGCTACAACGATCCCCGGCGTTTTGGCAGTTTCCTCTGGGTAGCACCGCACGAGTGCTCTCCACTACTGGATCATCTGGGCCCCGAACCCCTCTCTGATGATTTCCATGGTGAGCTGTTATATCGCCGTTCCCGTGGGCGCAAGGGTCCGATCAAGAACTTTATAATGGACGGAAAAGTCGTTGTTGGTGTTGGTAATATTTACGCTAACGAAGCGCTGTATCTGGCGGGTATTCGACCTCAAAGGGCCGCTGGCCGAGTTTCCCTGGCGCGTTACGAGCGCTTGGCAGCAAACGTTAAGCAAGTGCTTACTTCGGCTATAGAGCAGGGTGGCACTACATTGAGGGACTTTGTCGGGGGGGATGGTAAGCCGGGGTATTTTGCCCAGCAGCTCCATGTATACGGGCGTACCGGGCAGCCCTGCAAGGGCTGTGGGGGGCTCCTGCGGGAGGTTCGCCTGGGGCAGCGCAGCAGCGTCTACTGCGTGACCTGCCAGCGCTGAACAGGCTACACTGTACTGGAAACAATAAAGGGGAGCGGGTAAGGGAACCCGGGAGTGAGATATGAAAATAATAGCAGGCGCCAGGCGCGCCATCATTGCTTTGATCGTTAGCTGTATGCTGCTGCCACAAATGTTGTGGGCCCAGGATGCTATAGATGAAAGCCCCAATGAATTTGCCATGGTAGGCGACCTGTTGGTTGCGCGGCCACTCGGTGTGGTAATGACAATTGGCGGCGCCGCCGTCTGGTTGGTCAGCCTGCCCTTCACCCTGCTGTCTGGTCATGCCAGCGAGGCGGCGGGAACGTTGATTGGTGGCCCCGTGGAGACTACCTTTATGCGTTGCCTCGGTTGCAGGAACCCCGGTTATACAAACAAGGACCGCCAGGCCATCAAAAGGGCTAATGAGCGGGCAGCTCAGGATTCCTGAGACGTCCCTGCTGCGCTGTTGCTAGCTGCGGCTAAAGCGTTCTTTTAGCGCGCTGGCTACCTGCGGCGGTACGAAGGGGCTTATATCCCCGTCCAGCGCCGCAATTTCGCGCACCAGGGTCGACGATATATACGACAGGTGCTCAGAGGGAGTGAGGAACAGGCTCTCGAACTCCGGGTACATCGCCCGGTTCATGTTAGCCAGTTGAAACTCGTACTCGAAGTCCGCTACGGCGCGCAGCCCGCGCAACACGCAACGGGCGCCCTGGCTCTTGGCGAAGTCTGTTAGCAGGTTGCTGAAGCCCACCACTTCAACATTATCCAGATGGGACAGCGACGATTCGCACAGCTTCACCCGTTCATCCAGGGAGAAAAGCGGCGTCTTGTTTTCACTGTGGGCAATGGCGATGACTACCCGGTCGAACAGGCGTGCCGCCCGCTCAACCAGGTCTACATGACCATTGGTAATTGGATCGAATGTGCCCGGATAGATAACGCTTTCTGTTCTCATTTTGGTGGCCTGTTATGGCTGCGGGACAGCGGATGTTAAACAATTTGCAGTAGGCCGACAAATAGCCAGGCCAGCTGTTAAAGCACATCAGGGTCTCCGCCGACGCAGTATAGGCGATAGGCCACCCCGCCAGATGTTTTTTCCCTGTGCAGATCCCAGCCATCCGGTACCTTCGGCGCGGCTTCCATTGCCCCTGTCTCCACATAGGCCAGTGTGTCCTGGTGCACCAGTCGCTGTTGTGCCAGCAACTTGCAGGCTGGGTTCACCAGCTGCCGATCGAAGGGGGGGTCAAGAAAGACGATGTCATAGGGCTGGTTGGCAGTCTCAAGGAATTGCTGCGCCGGGGCCTGGCAGCTCCTGGCGCGTGTGTTCGCGCTGAGGATTGATAAATGCTGGTTAATTTGTTGCACGGCTGTACTGGAGGTGTCCACGAAATCGCAGTGCGCCGCCCCTCTGGACAAGGCCTCAAGGCCCAGCGCGCCGCTACCGGCGAA
>CBDTVJ010000026.1:0-16818 GCA_965363655.1 uncultured Halieaceae bacterium
ATTGTTCGGGCAGCAAAGGAGCTATACCATGTCTACACACACTATCAGCCTTGTAATTTTTGTCTGTTTCGCCATGGGATTGCCGCTATGGGGTATGCAAAATAATGATATCGCAGGGGAGAGTGTCCACAGCTGTTCCGGCGAGTGCTACCAGCAGTGGCAGCAGCAGACTGGCGGCGTGCTCATGGTGGAGAGCTAACTTGAGCGATCACTGCCTAACGCTAATTGCATTCAACGTCATCATAGTGGGCGACGGTGCTATCGGGTCTGCGTTGCTTGATAATCTTTTAACACGACCGGGCCTGCAACGCGCGGTCGTTCTGGGGCGCAGTGACACCCCCAGGTCTGGGGATGCGCGTATCTCGCGGCTACGTTTCGATGCCACTGATCCTGACTCAATCACCAGCGCTGCTAAAGCAGCAAGCGAATTACTCGAGCGTGCACACCTGCTCATCAATACTGTCGGTATGCTCCATAGCAGCAGCCAGCAACCGGAAAAGCGATTGCAGAGTCTCAAGCCTCAGCAGTTGCAACAGTCTTTCATGGTCAATGCCACTCTATTGCCGCTACTGGCACAGGCCTTTGGCAAACTGCTGCGCCATGATGAGCCCGCACTGCTGGCATCGCTATCAGCTCGTGTCGGCAGCATCGAGGATAACCAGATGGGCGGCTGGTACAGTTATCGCGCCTCCAAGGCAGCGCACAACATGCTGTTGAAGACACTCGCTCTGGAATGGAAGATCAGCCATCGCAACACTACCGTGGTCGCCCTGCACCCCGGCACTGTCACTTCCAGGCTATCCAAACCTTTCCTGACGCCCGGGTATAAGAAGCGGGTGTTGACGCCAGCGGAGTGCGCCGAAGCATTGCTGGCTGTTATCAGCCAACTGCAGCCGGAAAACTCTGGCACATTCTATGATTGGCAGGGCCAACTCATTCCCTGGTGACCGCCTGGAGTCCCAATAATGGCAACTGATCACAGCTCTACACGCAGACCACCAGAGAAACCGGGCAAATCCGCTGACACCAGCCTGAGGGCTGGCTCACTGCAGCGGGCAATGGGGCAGGCGGTGCCCAAAACCCTGACACCCTATGAGTGGCAACAATGGTACGCTGAGCACGGTGTCCCCGACACTCACATTAATCCTGAGAAAAAGCAGACCCGACCGTGGTGGTGCTGGCGCGGGCGTCGCAAGTGAAATAGCACCGGAGACGACCACCCAGTGAGGGATAACCGCACGAGCATGGTGCTGACGAAATCTGCGACGGACGGCATCCTGGATGAACCATGTTGCCGTACCCGACGTACATTCCCTACACACCCCTTAGAGAGGTAACGCCATGAAGCATTTCATCGTAAGCAGCTGGGACGCAGTAATGGATAATGAACACAATCCGCTGAGGCACCTGGACCTCGCATCACAGCACTATTTTATGCAGGTACTTGGTTGGATGTGGAGCATGGCGTTCAGTCTGACCTTCCTGTCCATCTACCATTTCGGCCTGACGTGGATGGCCCATCTTATAGTATTCGGCGGAGCTGCCATGACCGTGGCCATGTTCAGGGAAAGCGAGCGACAGAGCGGCAACCTCGCTGTAGCCACTGTCGAATTAAGTGGATCATCGCGCTGCGTGTGGAAGCTCGACAGCGAGGCATAAGCAAACGTGTAATATCCTCAACCCGTCAATCCAATTTTTTTACCGAGGTAACTATGCAGTACCAGGCTCCGACCAACGATATCCGTTTCTTTCTCTTTGACGTACTAGGCATCGACAAGCTGCAGGAGTTCGAGCACTACAGCGAGGCCACACCCGATCTTATAGTGGCCATTCTTGAAGAGATGGGTAAGTTCGCCACCGGAGTTATTCAGCCAACCAACAAGATCGGTGACGAGCAGGGCTGTAAGTATGATCCACAAACGCACGAGGTCACCACCCCGGACGGTTTCAAAGAGGCTTACCAGCAGTTTGTAGAGGCTGGCTGGGCAGGCCTGGACGCTCCGGTGGATTTTGGCGGCCAGGGTCTGCCCCGCGTGCTGAAATTCATCGTCGACGAGATGATCTGCTCCACTAATATGGCATTCGGCATGTACCCCGGGCTCACCCACGGCGCAATCAGCGCCCTGCATAGTCACGGGACACCCGACTTGCAGGCAACCTACCTGCATAAGCTGATCAGCGGTGAATGGACCGGCACCATGTGCCTGACGGAGCCCCAGTGCGGCACCGACCTGGGCATGATCCGCACTCAGTCCACCCCCGCAGGCGACGGCACCTATCTTATCGAAGGCACCAAGATCTGGATCACCGGTGGCGAGCACGACCTGGTAGACAATATCGTGCATCTGGTACTTGCCAAGCTGCCCGGGGCGCCGGACACCACCAAGGGTATCTCCCTGTTCATCGTGCCCAAGTACCTGCCCGACAGTGGTGAGCGTAACGGCGTTTTCTGCGGTGGCCTGGAGCACAAGATGGGCATCAAGGGCTCTGCCACCTGCGTTATGAACTTCGAGAACGCTACCGGCTGGCTGGTGGGTGAGCCCAACGACGGCATGCGCGCTATGTTCACAATGATGAATGAAGCCAGGCTGATGGTTGGCATGCAGGGCCTGGGTCTGGCTGAGATGGCCTACCAGGAAAGCCTGGCGTTTGCCCGGGAGCGTTTGCAGGGCCGTTCGCTAGCCGGTCCCACCAATGTCGACGGTCCGGCAGACCCCATCATCGTTCACCCTGATGTACGCCGTATGCTCATGCGCCAGAAAGTATTGAACGAAGGCATGCGCGCCCTGGCGCTGTTTACCGGGTATCAGTTGGACCTCTCCGTAGCCCATCCTGACCCCACCGCGCGCCAGGCAGCAGATGATCTGGTGCAGTTAATGACGCCAGTGGTGAAAGCGTTCCTGACTGACGAGGGCTCCAATAATTCGAATGTCGCACTGCAGGTACTGGGCGGTTCGGGGTTCACCACTGACTGGCCGCTGGAACAGCTGGTTCGTGATGGGCGTATTGCTCGGATCTACGAGGGCACCAATGGCATCCAGGCCATGGACCTGGTGGGACGTAAGTTAGGCCTGGCAGGCGGGCGCCTGGTGACCGGCCTGTTCGGCCTGCTGGAGGCCTACCTGGAAGAAACGTCGGACGCCGCCTTCGCCGCTCCCCTGCGCAACAATATCCAGGCACTGCAGGAGGCCACCATGTGGATTGCCGCGAACGCACCCGAAGACCCTGAGCAGGCGGGCGCTGCCGCGACACCCTATCTGCGCTTGATGGCTCTCACCGTGATAGCTTACCTGTGGTCCCGGATGGCGACCGTGGCCGCCCGGCAACTGGAAGCCGGGGAAGGCAGCAGTGACCTGCTGCAAAGCAAGCTGGTGTCTGCGCAATACTACTACGAGAAGCTGTTGCCGGAATCGGACTGGTTACTGCGAGACATCCAGAGCGGCAAGGACAGTATGATGGCGCTGTCGGACGAGCAATGGACAGCCTGATTTATGATGTCATCGCACGGGCCAACATCGTCACTCCGGTCATCGCCTATCTCTGATTGACCTGCCGCATCCGATACGGGGCTGTTAAACTGCCAGAGATTTCCGGGGCCCGACATTACCGTGCCACTCGGAATTACCCTGGCAGGAGTTGTCACCATGATTGAAATCGCTGGTCTGGATCACATTGTTCTGCGCACGTCGCACATGGACGCGATGCTGCACTTTTATGGCACCGTACTGGGCTGCCCAATTGAAAGAGAGTTATCGCCAGAATTCGGCCTGGTACAGCTGCGTGCCGGCACCGCATTGATCGACCTGGTAGCTGTGGACAGCGAGCTGGGGCGGGCTGGCGGTGGACCACCAACACAGGTTGATAACAATATGGATCACTTTTGCCTACAGCTTAGCGCGCTGCCGGAGGAGGACATCAGCCGGCATCTGGCGTCGCACGGCATAGAGGCAGGACCGTTCGAGCGGCGCTATGGTGCCCAGGGTTATGGCCGTTCCGTCTACCTGCGTGATCCCGAGGGCAATACTGTGGAGTTACGCAACCGGATATAGGCCTCGGCGCGACCGGTTTTCCAGATCACCCCCGCTATTACGCTGTGGTCTTGCGCGAATTTCTCCAGTTCAGCAACTGGACTCCAGAGTTAAATTTACTGATGACACCCCGCATATTTGTACTATACTCACTCCCGCACCATCAAAAAATCAATGATGAATCTGAAGAAGGAGCCGCCCCATGGCAGCGAAGAATAAGAGAGTTTCCAAAATCCAGAAAGACGCCAACAAGCTACTAGCCGATGCAGAAAAAAGCATCCAAAAGCAAGCCAGCGAAGCGCTAAAAGGAATCCGCAAGATGATTCTGGAGCTTGCCAAGCAAACCGAGCAGCTCGAGAAGAAATTAGCAGGCAAGAAAAAAGCGCCTGCAAAGAAAAAGCCGGCGGCCAAAAAGGCTGCTACCAGGAAAAAGCCTGCGGCTAAAAAACCAGCTGCCAAAAAAGCAGCTGCCAAGAGAAAGCCTGCGGCTAAGAAAGCGGTCGCCAGGAAGAAGCGCCCCGCCAAGAAATAGTTGCCCCGGGGCTCGCATCCGGGACATTCCGTGTCCCTATGAGGCTGCCTGCCCCGCACCATCAGAAGACCCGTTAACTGTCGGACTACTGCAAAAGACCGTCGGCGGGTCTCTACTCACTCATTCTGAGAGACGTCTGCACGGCATAATTTCCCCCAGGGATTAACCATACAAGATTACTTTCGTTTCGTTCTTATACAGGTTTTCTTAATGTTGAAGCCATGGCTCCCAGAACGACAAAAATGGCAATCACCCCGGGCATGAAACCATAGAATACGACCAGATCGTGCGCCTCGGAGTCTGCCGGGGGCATGGTACCCCTGGCATCAAAAGGGTGCTTTAACGTGTTTGTGAGGAAATCGATACCATGTAATGTCGTAAGAATTCTTGCGTCTTGTATTGCCTTACAAATGCTTTCCCCAGCTGCGATTGCACAAACCGTCGACGAGACGTCCTTCGACCGGGTGTGGAGCCATGCCACCCTCTACGAAAACAGGGGCAGCGGTTTCGTGCAGAAACTGGCCCTGAGCGGGCGACTGCAGGCAGAGGCTGCATGGTTCGACGCCGACGAGGGAGATTTTGACGACGCCACCTGGCGCCGCTTTCGCTTTGGCTTCGCAAGCGAGTTTGCAAACGACTGGCGGCTGGATGTGGAAGCGGAACTGGACCTCAATCAATCCAGGAGTGACTGGTACCAAGGCCTCACGGATGCCAATATTACCTGGCGGCCAGATGAATCTACAGAAGTCAAAATTCTCAAGCAGTCTGCAGGCTTTACCCTGGATGGCGCGACATCTTCCAAGAGGCTGCTCACACTACAGCGCAACAACCTGACGGAAAATCTCTGGTTTACCGAGGAATATTTTACCGGCGTTACGCTGAAAAATGATTTCAACAGCCAGTGGTTCTACAAGGTTGGTGTCTTTGCCTCTGACGACGCCGAGGAAATCGGCGTAACAGATGCAAGCTACTTTCTGTTCGCCTCCCTCGATTACGCGCTGGATGTAGGGCCGAAACTCGACGAGGCAGTAATCTACCTGGACTACGTTTACAACGACAAGGACGCGAAGGCCAACACGCCGGACCTGTCCCACGTTGCTTCCCTATCCACCCGCTGGCGCGCGGGGCCCTGGAACCTGCACACCGACCTGGCGCTGGCGGATGGCTACTTCGACCAGAGCGACCTCTGGGGCCTTGTGCTGATGCCATTTTACGATGTTTCAGAAGTAGTGCAGCTGCTCGGCCGCTATACCTACCTCAGCAGTGACGAGGGCAATGGACTAGCACTAAATCGCTACGAGGATAAAATCGCGCAAGGCGAAGGAGATGAATATCACGAGATATATGCAGGGCTTAACGTGTTTTTCTACGGCCACAAGCTGAAATGGCAAACAGGCCTGCAGTACACCCGCATGGATGACGAGGCCGATGATGGAGGCGAATACGACGGCTGGGGCATTACCACAGGGCTGCGTATCTACTGGTAAATAGGTAGAAGGACACCATATCGGTATCAAGATGCCGGACAACGTGCCGATGACAGTCCAGGACAGAGCCGATACGTCGCCGACCTGGTAAACACCGTAGGGACGAAAACAGCGACAAAAAGACCCAGAGTCACTTGGAGTGTATTATCGGATGTAAAATCCTCGAGCGGTTTGGCGTGGAGGGGGAAAGTAGCGGCGTTACAGGACGCCTGACCATAATGCTGAATCAGTCCGGGTATCGCCGATGAAACAAAAACGCTCTTGCCACCGCTTCCCGATTTGACCGAGATGAAGCGCACAATTCGACTTTGCCTGGCACTTCTCTTGCTAGGCCCTTGCGGGGTCAACGCTAGCACCCTGACTTTTTCCGTGTCTGGGCTCCAGGGAGAGGCTGAGAAAAACGTATTGGTCTGGCTAGGCCCGGAACCTGAATCAGCCCAGGAACGACGGAACTTCGTGGTTTCCGTCAGGGACAGGGTCGAGCGGAGCCTCCAGGCGCTGGGCTACTACCGGCCTGCTATCGATATCGACATCATACGCACAGAGCCCGCCTGGAGAGTGGACATCGCCGTTGAACCTGGTGAGCCAGTGCGTATCCGGATGATCGACCTCCAAGTACTGGGGGCCGCCACCAGTGATGATGCCTTCACACAACTCCTTGCAAACACCGGGCTTTCCCAAGGTGACGTGTTGCATCACGGCCGATTCGAGCGCTTCAGGGACAGCCTTTTGTCTCTGGGCCAACAGCGCGGCTACTTCGATGCAAGGATCGCAAAAAGCCGCGTCGAGGTGGACGCCAGTGCAGGCACCGCAGATATATTCATACATTTCGATAGTGGCCGCCGCTATCGGTTCGGAGACATGATCTACGATCACCAACTGGCGGATTCTGATTTGCTCGACGCCCTGGCAACCTTTGCGCCGGGAGACTACTTCGAGCAAAGCCGGCTGCAAGAGCTGCAGGCCCAGTTGCAGCGCACCGGTTACTTTTCCAGCATCCTCATACAGCCGCTCAGGGAACAGGTGGAAGATGACCTGGTACCCATTGCGATAACTTTAAAAGCGGCCAAACGCCACAGCTTCCAGGCAGGGATTGGGTACGGCACTGATACGGAGGAGCGGCTGTCACTGACATGGCGCACCCCCAGAATTAATCGCTATGGCCATAGCCAGATCACCCGCCTGGAATATTCCAGGGTAAATCCCAGTGGTCGATTCACCTATAGCATACCCCTGGGTAATCCACTCAGCGATGTCCTGCAACTGTGGGCGAGAATAGAAGAAAATGAATTCGGTGACCTGGACAGCAGGCAGAGGGAACTCGGGACTCGTCGCGAAATCAGGAACGGAAAATGGATATACGGTTACTCATTGCGCGGACTGAACGAATCCTGGGATGTCTTGCAGGAAAACGCCACTAATGACTATCTGCTGGCCGGCATCTCGCTATCGAGCCGCTCTCACCGCGGCTCGCTCGTGGACCCTACCGGCGGCTTCAATCAATTATATACACTGGAGGCCGGCAACCAGGAGTTCGGCTCCGACGTGGATCTTCTCCGCTTCACCGCCAATCTCAGGTACATAGCCACACCCGCACCACGGCATCGACTGGTGGGCCGGACAGAATTGGGGGTGGCGGAAATCGCCAACGGCGACCGGACTGACCTGGCGCCCTCTCTTAACTTTTTTGCCGGTGGCAGCCGCAGTATCAGGGGGTTTTCCTACCAGTCCCTCGGCAATAGGATCGACGTCACTCGGGATGACGGCAGCACCAAAACCCTGGTAGTGGGCGGTGATCGTCTGTTCACCACCAGCCTGGAGTACCAGTACTATTTTACCGACAAGTGGCGGGGCGCCCTATTCGCAGACGGCGGCGATGCCTTCGATTCGGGAGAGTTCGATTGGAATTACGCAGCAGGCTTCGGCATCCACTTCATATCACCTGTAGGAGCGCTGCGTATTGAACTGGCCAATAGCCTTAGTGATGACAATCCCGATTGGTACTTGCACCTGAATATAGGCGCTGAGTTTTGAAGATCGTATGGCGCACACTTCTCACTCTCCTGTTGCTGCTGCTTTTGCCGGCAACGCTGCTCTATATAGTACTGACAGAACGTGGCACCCAGCTTCTTTTTGATGCTGCGCAACGTTTTGTCCCGCTGGAGATTCAATACAGTAGCGGCAGCCTGGGCGGCCAATTGCAGATC
Source organism: uncultured Halieaceae bacterium (assembly GCA_965363655.1). GTDB lineage: Bacteria > Pseudomonadota > Gammaproteobacteria > Pseudomonadales > Halieaceae > Marimicrobium. The sequence continues at coordinate 8,255 of CBDTVJ010000026.1, forward strand.
GAACGCTTACGTTATCAAACGCAGAGCCTAAGCCTGGCACTGGATGATGTGCTGGTCGTTATCGAACCCGACTGCCTGTGGCGCAGCGTCTTCTGTTTTCGTCAGCTGCAAGCCGAACGCCTGGATATCGCCGTATTGTCCGAAACCGAAGACTCGACCTCCCCACCCGAGGCCGGGTCGACTAAAGAGGCGGTGCAGTTAATAGTGTTCCCCATACCCATTGAAGTTGCATCGCTGGAGATCGCATCAGTTCGCATTCGATGGCCCGGCGGACAGTGGCAGCAGGGGCCTGCACACGGAGAAGTGCGCATCCTGAACTCGCTTGTTGAATTCGCCTCTGTCACTTTACTGGAGCCCATACTTACGCTGGAGGAGTCTACTAACGCAGTAGCGACGGACCTAACTACCCTGCCCTCAATCTCCCTGCCCCTTGAATTGGCGATCACCCGGGCGGAATTGCTCAATCCGACCGTGGATCTGTATGGCGAGGCTCATGCGCTGCAGAGCATTGGTCTCCAGGGTAGTTGGTATGGAAGCAAACTACGGCTATTGCAGGTGGACGCCGACGGTGGCGAGTTGGGCAAGCTATCGTTGCACGGCGCGCTCGACTTTAGCGCAGACTGGCCGCTCGAAGGAGAGCTGGCCATTCACCTGGCACAAGCGCCGCTGCCGCCCTGGATGCACGGACGCGAAGCGACATTATCGTTCGGGGGCGACCTGGCCTCCCTCGCACTAAAACTGTCCTCTGAGGGCACGCCAAAAATTACAGCGCAGGCAGAGATCGACGCAATAGACCCCCAACTGCCCTTTACCGCTTCGATGAGTGCCACTGCAGTGGGTAAGCTGCTGGACGACGCCATTGAGGACATGCCATCGTTGCTCGACGATATCACACTGGAGTCCCCTCTCTCGGTATCGGCCACGGGTACTGCGTCAGCCCAGGAATTCAAGGTGCAGGCAGCGGCTAGTGGTCTGGGCTACGAGGCCCTGCAGCTTTCTCTGGCGGCCCGGCATGAACAGGGACGCATAGTCCTCGATGCCCTCTCGCTGCAAGACATCGCCGGCGAAAACCAGTTAGTGGGATCCGGCGAGATTACGCTGGGAGATGGAATAGGATGGTCGCTGGCACTCGACTCACCGGGACTGGATCTGCCACAGCTAAGTGAATATGCCCAGGGTCGAATGGCCGGACACCTGAACTCCAGTGGCAGTGTGCGCGGAGATCGCTGGAAGGTGGAAATTTCTGACGTCGACCTGCAAGGTAAGGTCAACAACCTTGCGGCCCAAATCAGCGGTTTTGCCGGCCTTGAAAACGGTATGCTGCTGTCGCACAGCAGTCTGCAGGCTGAGCTCAATGGCGCCCAACTGAAGTTGCAGACCTCCGGTCATGACCAGGAGCCCGGCCATCTCGAGCTCGGTGTCGATGACCTGGGAGACTGGCTGCCGGGCAGTGGCGGACAACTGCAACTGCAAGCCGAAATTGCGGCAGGCGGATTACAGTACCAGGTGTTGGGAACCGCGCGAGGCATACATTGGCGCGATTTCAGGATCGAAGAGGGAAGAATTTCCGGGAAATACCGGGCTTCGGAAGATCACACGTTCGAGCTGGACGGCACACTGACCGATATCGCCATGGGGGAGAGCAAACTGAATGCCCTGCGCTTACAGGCCGCCGGCGATGCCGACACCCAGTCAGTGACAGTGGACAGCCAGGGCGATATAGCGGGTCGCTTAGCGGTAGGCGGTACCGCACAGGATGGCCTTTGGCAAGGAAGCATGGCTCCGGCTCTCCTGCAGACAGAACTGGGCGACTGGCAGCTGCCAGAAGCTGTGGCCATAACCTGGTCGGCGCATGAACAGCGACTGACGCTGGCTGGGCACTGTTGGATACAGGAGCACGTCCGACTGTGCCCCGGCGACTGGTCTGTCGGCCGGATGGGGGGTGGCAGTTTGGAATTGTTCGGCGATTTGGCATTTCTACAGCCCCTGCTGCCAGAGGGCATGCAACTGGGAGGAGAAATACAGGCTATCGTGGACACCGACTGGAACCCCAACGAGGGCATCACGATCGAGGGCCGATCACAGGTCAGCTCACCCATGCTGAGCCGCCAATTTGGTCAGGACGAGAGCGCCACAACGGGCTGGGACAGGAGTGACACCAACTTCAGGTATGACCGGAACGGACTACAGTTGGACTCGAGTCTGCAGCAGAAAAACCGCAAGGAAATGTCCCTGGCACTTGCGCTACCACCGACAAGGGAAGACCCTATAACTGGCTCGTTGGAGTTGGATCACCTGCAGTTGGCGCCCCTGGCGCCCTTTCTATCAGAAATTTCCTACCTGGAAGGCAATCTCACTGGACAGGTCCAACTGGTGGGTACGATAGATGCGCCCCTGACGAAAGGCACACTAAGTCTAGCGGGGGGCCGACTGGCTCTTGCTGGCAATCCCAGCGAACTGGAGAAGCTGGATTTGTCTCTGGACTTTCAGGGCGACTGGGCAGGGGTGTCCGGCTCGGCAACCCTCGGAGAGGGTGAGCTGCAACTGACCGGCAGGTTGGACAGCAAACCGGAACTCAAGCTCACGTTATCTCTGGAAGGACACAAGCACGTAGTCCTGTATCCGCCATCGACGGAACTATTGATCTCACAAAACCTGGAAATTACTGCGCAAAACGGCCTGCTCGGAGTGACAGGCGACATTGTTGTGCACGAGGGAACGGTGGAAATAGACCAGCTTCCAGAGGGCAGTGTGGCCCTTTCGACCGACGTCGTCCAGATCGACGTTAGCGGCAAGGAAATCCGCGAAGAGCTGCCTTTTGATATCAGCCTGGATATCCGGGTGCGCATAGAAGACAGGCTCAGCTTGACCGGAAGTTTACTGCAGACGACCCTGCAAGGAGACCTGAACCTACTACAGGAGCCGGGGCAGCCCCTGCAGCTCTTCGGCAGCCTCAGCACCGTTGGTGGTGAAATCCGGGCTTATCAAAGGCGCCTTGTTATCAAGCGTGGCGTGATCAGCTTCTCGGGCACACCGAACGATCCCACGGTGGATGTCAGGGCACAGCGGCAAATCAGCGGCGAGAACGTGATTGTAGGCATACAGGTGCAAGGGCGGCTGGCGGGGGACCTCACCATGGACATCTACTCGGACCCGGGCATGTCTCAAGGCGACGCCATGTCCTACCTGATCCGCGGCCAACCGCTGGACACCGGTGCCGCTACGGGAGGCACAGCGATGGCGCTATCTCTTGCCGGTGGAGTAGTAAACCAGTCCACGCTGGTATCCACCCTCAACCGGGTCCCCGGGGTAAACGATCTAGCCTTCGGCGCTGATGGTTCAGAGGAAGATACAACCGCGAACGTGAGTGGCTACATTGGAGAGCGCATTTACCTCTCTTACGGGCTTGGGATATACCAGCCGATTACCGTCCTGACAGCCAGGCTGTATCTGCGCACGCGGCTCTGGCTGGAAGTAGTGAGCCAACTGGAGAACTCTTTGGATCTGTATTATTCATTCGACATCGACTGATTTTTTACTAAACTCAGCGAATTGGCATTAATATTGCCAACATTGACTGGAATGTATCTTTCCAGGGAGATGTCATGCTGCAATTAGTGAACTGGCTGCAGCGACACTATTCAGAATTTACGAAATCGCCATGCACAGGTTACAATTAGCATCGTATAATATGTCGCAAGTAGGCGGGAATTCAGTATTCCAAACACGCACAGCTTCCCAGGTAATTGAGAGTTGGCCGAAAAAAACGAAAATTCGACAGGCGTTCAACGCGATAATCTCGACCAGTTCCTCACGCACAAGAGAAGTGAAGTGGTGAGTAACCTGCTCGAACTAAGCCGTACAATAGAACCTCTAACCATTTTATTTGATGCTGGACAACACTCCTTCCCCACTTCCGTCATCGACGTAATCTCCGATAATACCAAGGTGGTATTTGAGCGTGCGAGCAGGGAAGACATGAACGATAAATTGCTGAGCCTGCAAAAGGGAACTGTTGTCGGTCAGCCCGGTGGGATTAAGGTCCGCTTTCTTCTCGAGCAGATATCCGCTGCCGAGTACAAAGGGGAGAAGGTGCTTGTCGCACCCGTACCTAAAGAACACTACCGCATGCAGAGACGGCGGCTATTCCGTATCAACACACAGATTCGTAACCCTGTGAAGGTAACCTTCACTCTGCCTAACGAGGAGGAGGTCACTTTGACCGCTGGAAATATTAGCAGCGGAGGTCTTCGCCTGGATGATGTCGACCAGGTTCTCGACTGTGAAGCGAGGCAAATACTAACAGCTTGCAGCATCCAAATTCCTGACGTCGAGCCTTTCCTGATCGATCTTCAGGTAAAAAATTCATACGAAAAGATCAAAAAGAAGGGTAATTCGGTGCATTATGTCGGCTGTGGATTCAAGAATTTGCGCGCTAATCATGAAAGTGAAATCCAGAACTACATCAACCGCCTGCAGCTTGCTCAGCGCGCCATCACTAAATAATTGCTCTGGGTTGCAGTTCGTGAGGCCCCGGAATCCAGTTTTTCCATGAAAATGCTATACACATCTAACTGTTGGACCACCGCAATGAGCTCAGGTGATGTACTGCTTCCTCCTGCAGAGTATCGAAAGGGCCCAGGGAAAATCGTGACGACGCAATCTATATCCACAAAGCAAAGGTCCTTGTTAACTCACATGACCAGGCAAGACATCACCGTATATCTCTCTAAAATTAGCCAGAAGCTGAAAGCTGGCGGCAATGGTTCGAAGGAAAACGGATTGTCAGTAGCGTGCTTTTGCCCAAACGCCCTGACTCAACCGACTTGCCTTATTATGAAGACGCCCTAACCCGGTATAAGCAGGAATGTTTAGATTGCCAAACTTGTTAATCGTTGGCGTACAGAAGTGCGGGACGACCTATGCACACCAGGTATTGAGTACTTCACCTGATATATTAGGAAGCACAGTCAAAGAGCTGGATTTTTTTAATCAAGCCAATTGTACGGATGAGGCAAGCCTGGAAAAATATAGAGGCAACTTCAAAAGCGGGCATCAACGATACTATATGGAATCCACGCCACACTATTTTCGATTACCTCATAGGCCTGATGAGGAAGTTGGTGGTGTAGCTCCAGATGTAGCGAAATCAATAGATCAGATTTTGCCCCATGATGACCGAAAGCTGATTGTCATTCTCCGGAATCCCATTGAGCGGGCTATCTCTGCAACCAAGCATCACATTGCCATGGGGCGACTTCCTTCGGTTGATGTCATTGATTCTATTTCCAGCAAACATGGCATTATAAATCGAGGCTTCTATTTCAGGATACTTGAACACTGGCGCCCATTTTTTGGCGATGATATTCGTGTCTTTTTCTATGACGACCTACTGATATCACCGATCATATTTTTCAAGAAAATCTGCGGTTTCCTGGAGATAGATCCCAGCTTTTTGGATTCTGCAGCGCTTTCAAAGACAGTAAACTCCAGCAGGGATATAGCGAGATCAAAAGAAAGAAAAGAAGCTACCGAAATCAGTATCCGCGCTATCAATGAATTAGTTTCAGTCTATAGCGAAGATATCGAACTTTTGTTTCGAACCGAGGGAGTGAATTTTCCTGAATGGCTGGATGCGGAGATAATAGCAAAGAATCTGTCTCTGGTTCTTGCGAAGTAGGCCCCCTCTAGCAGCGTGTAGAGAAATGCCGCCCCGCCCACCCGCAAGCGGTGGGTGACCAAGGTATCCATTAAAGAGTTTTCGCTTAAAGACTCTGCAAGTATTGCACCATGCGTTGACGAGTTTTCTGGTCCGGCAACCGGCCAAACCCTGCGCCGATATTGTCGAGTGCATGTTTGGGGTTGGCCGTTTCCGTCAGCACACAGGTCACTGCAGGGTGCGATAGTATGAACTTGAGGGAAAACTGCGCCCAGCTGGCACAGTCGAATTCCGCCGCCCAGGCGGGCAGTTCATGACCACGCACACGAGAGAAAAACTCACCATTGATGAAGGGGCGGTTGATTGTGACGGCAATGCCTTTTTCCATGGCCATCGGCAGTACCTGCCTATCCGCCTCTGTCTCCAGGGGTGAGTAGTTTACCTGCAGGAAATCCACCGTACCGGTTGCCATCATCTTCATCATAGTGTCGTAGTAGCTTGCCTGGTGCCTGGCCACGCCAATGTATTTCGTCAGCCCCTGCTCTTTCCACTTTTGGAACATATTCCAGTTCGGTTCGGCAAACTCGGGATAGGAATGCGCCAGGTCGAGTTGCTTTTTCCCGGTAATCTCCAGCAAACGTTGGATGTTTTCACCCATGGCGCGCTCGTCATCGCCGGTAAAGTAGGTTCCCAGGAACAAATCCTTGCCAATGCCCAATGAGCTGGCGACATTGGCCACAAGAAAACGGCTATCCCCCATGCAGTCGACATAGGCTCCGCCATTCTCATGAAAGAGTTTGATCAGCGCAGTGGAGCCCGGCACATCATTTTGCCGGAAGGCATTGGAGTTACCCAAGCCAATAACAGGTAGCGCATCACCGGTGCCGGGAATAGGCCGTCGCGGCAGCTGTTGCTGTGCCAACAATGCCGTCGACCAGCTGGCAGGTAGCGCAAGAAGCGATGTTATCGTCGCAGTTTTCCTGATGAAGGCTCGCCGGTTTGTCATTGTTTGATTGTCTCCTTGGAATAGAAAGTCAGTTAAACGCTTTGGGCGCCGTTTAAACTAGAAGCGCGATCCTGGAAACAGCGCGCAAGCCGAAAGCTGAATCTATTTCAGAACACTACTCCAGAAAATTTCTAGCGACAAACTCGGTAATAGCGCGCTGGTGCACTGGGTTGGATTGGAACTGTATCACACCCGCGACTTCCTTCATCCGGTGCCAGTCTGCTTCCGGCATCAGCGACGGCCTGGACCCAAATAGCCAATCGTGTACTTCGCGATCTCGTTGCTTGATAGCAAGGTCAAAGATAGCCACGATGCTCTTCTCATCTTCCCATGACAAGCCTACCAATTCCCTACTCACGAAATAACTCACGCGTTCCTCTCGGGCTATCGCTATCGACTCATCTAATGTTAACCGCGGGGCCTGGCCACGCAGGATCGCAATGGCCGACTCCATAACATCAAGGCTTCGGTCAACAGGATTTGCTGCCAGCCGTGCCTTGTGGAAATGCTCTTCAGCGATTGCCAGTTGACCGAGAACCAGATTGTAGAGACCAGAATAAAAATTGGGTATGTAGCCCTCCATATCCTTTATCAAACTGATCTCGGACAATCTCGCAGCATCGAGCATCCTCCCCTCGCGTAAAAAGTGCCCGGCCTTTATTGATACAGGTATTACATCGAATGGACTGAGACGGAAAGCCCTGTCAATAACCTCGCCTGCGCCCTCTATTTTCATATGATCCAGATACATGCCGTATATAGACAGTAATTCGACGTTATTGGAATTTTGGGCAAGCGACTGCTGTATCAACTGCATACCCTCAGCCCATTTGAAATCATTGTACATTAGCGCCACACCCAGCCATCCCGTGGCAAAGGCATGCCCCGGGTCAATTTCCAACGCTCTGCGATAGGCGGCGATGGCATCAGGGTATACTGAGGCGGGGATATGTGAGTGACCAACCCCAGCCCTCCCCAGCGCATACAGGGAATAACCCTTGGCGGCCCAGGCATCGGCATAATCGCTATCAAGAACAATGGCTCTGTCAAAGTAGTCTACCGCCTGTTCAGCGGGGCCCGGGCTGGAACTTGTCGCCATCTGCATCCCCTGGAGATACAGTTCGTAGGCTTCAATATTGGTAGTAGGCTGAGCGACCATAAAATGCACAGACGGCAGATCGTTCGGCAGCGTCGAAACTTGAGCGCCAAGGGCAACGCCAACCTGCTCGACAATGTCTCTTGCAATCTCATTCTGCAGCTCAAAAACACCTATCATTTCACGCTGATAGGCTTCCGACCAGATATGCGTACCGGTCGTCGTGTCGATTAACTGTACCGTCAAGCGGACGCTTTTATCCTCCTTGCGCACAGTGCCTTCCAACACATGTGTCACGCCCAGCAGTCGCCCTATATCCTTAACATCCCTGTTCTGGTCCTTGAATTGAAACGACGAGGTACGCGCTATCACTGGCAGAAGATTGAGTCTTGCCAGCGCATTGAGAATTTCCTCCGACATGCCATCGCTAAAATATGCGTTCCCAGCATCACTACTCAAATTGGCAAAAGGGAGCACCGCTATGGCAGGCCTCTGCTCAAACCCATTACGCCATTCTCCACGGTGCCGTTGTTGAAGTCGGTGACTCTCATCAGATGACGGATCCACTGTCAGCAGATCCTCTTCCAGCGGATGAACTGGCAGGAGCAGGCGGAATCCAAACTTGGGAATGGTTTCGATCACCCGGGGAGTCCGGGCGCTATCACCGAAGGCCTTGCGCAATTCAAAAATACATCTATTCAGGGTGTCGTCGGACACCACACCGCCGGGCCAGACCGTATCGAACAGGTCATTTCTTGATACCGGCGCTCCATTAGCTGCCACCAGACATTCAAGAACAGCCA
>CBDTVJ010000027.1:0-16801 GCA_965363655.1 uncultured Halieaceae bacterium
CAATGCCAGGCCGCTGGTGCAGGCCCATGGTGAACGGGAGGTTTGGTTGAACCCCCCACCCATACCACTGGAAACTGACGAATTGGACCGGGTATTCGAATTGCCCTACACCCGCCTGCCCCACAGCGTCTACGGAGAGGCGAAAATATCCGCCTACGAAATGATTCGGCACTCAGTCAATATCATGCGTGGTTGTTTTGGCGGCTGTACCTTTTGTTCAATTACCGAGCACGAGGGTCGCATTATCCAGAATCGCTCGGAGGACTCCATTATTCGAGAAATAGAGCAGATCCGGGACACCTCACCGGCCTTCACCGGTGTTATTTCCGACCTCGGTGGCCCCACCGCCAATATGTGGCGACTGGCCTGCAAGAGCAAGGAAGTGGAGGCCCAGTGCCGCAAGTTAAGCTGCGTATTTCCCGGCATCTGTAAAAACCTCAACACTGACCAGACACCATTGATCCAACTCTATCGCCGCGCGCGGGATGTAGAGGGCGTCAAGAAGGTACTGGTAGCCTCCGGCCTGCGTTATGACATCGCGGTAGAAACCCCGGAATATGTCGAGGAACTGGTGACGCACCACGTCGGCGGTTATCTGAAAATTGCCCCGGAGCACACCGAAGAAGGGCCCCTGGGCAAGATGATGAAACCCGGCATGGGCAGCTACGACCGCTTTAAGGCCATGTTCGAGAAATACTCTCGCGCCGCCGGCAAGGAACAATACCTCATTCCCTATTTCATCGCCGCCCACCCCGGCACCTCCGACGAGGACATGATGAACCTGGCGCTGTGGCTGAAGCGCAACAAGTTTCGCGCCGACCAGGTGCAGACCTTTTACCCCTCACCCATGGCCTCCGCCACTGCCATGTATCACAGCGGCAAGAACCCACTGAAGCGAGTCACGCGTCGCAGTGACACCATGCCCACAGTAAGAAGCCTGTCCCAGCGGCGCTTGCACAAAGCTTTTTTACGCTACCACGACCCGGATAACTGGCCGGAACTGCGCAGGGCCCTCAAAAAACTGGGCAGGAGCGACCTGATAGGCAATGGCAAGATGCACCTGGTGCCGCCACGCCAACCAGCGAAGCGCCACGCAGTGGTTGCTGCCGGTTCAAAACCCTTCGCAACACAGCACACGGGAACGCCGCCTGGCAGGCGCAAGCACAAGCCCCGGCGCTGACTATGTCCTATAATCCTCACTATCACTGTCTCACAGGAGCAGCACAATGACCCTGATACGCCGCTTACTCAGTATAATCCTGATCCTCAGCTGCGGCGCCGCCAGCGCCGGCGCCCCGGCGGTAGAATCCCCTCTACCACTCCTTAACATCAGCGACAGGGGTGAACTATTATTCAAAAATGATGACTTCACCTTTGCACCGTGGCGTTCCGACAGTGGTCCGGGCAAGATACACGTGGTGCAATATTTTGGCGGCACCATGGCCGCCAGTGAGACCTTCAAGCCCTTTACTGACACCTTGCAGGAGACGCTTACACCGGGCTCCTACCATGTCACCACCATCATCAACCTCGATGCCGCCATGTGGGGCACCACCGGCTTCGTAGTATCGGAACTCAAGAAGAACAAACGCAAGCATCCAAATGCCACTATGGTGCTGGACGAAGAAGGTGCCGGTGCTTCGCTATGGGACCTGGGTGATGAAGGAACCGGCCTGGCTATTCTGGATGAACAGGGCACCGTTAAATACTTCACCCGTCAGCCCATGAGCCCCAAGGAAATCCAATCTAACGTGGCACTGATACGCGCCAGCATCGATGGTTAAATTCTTGTTAACTCGCTAACAACACCGCGTATATCAAGTATCATAGCGATCCACGCTGGAGTCGCTATGAACAAGAAAATTATCTATCCCATATTGGTGCTCACCGTCGGCCTGGGACTCGCGGCGTTAATCGGCACCAGCGAGCGCGACGTAACCCCGGTACCCTATGAGCCGATGGCTCCCACCGTCCGCGTTGTCACCGTTCAGTCCGGTACCGAATACCTCAGCATCAGTTCCCAGGGCACTGTACAGCCGCGCAGCCAGAGCGAACTGATCCCCGAAGTTACCGGGCGCGTCACCTCTATATCCAACGCACTGATCAGCGGTGGTTCATTCCGCCAGGGCGATATTCTGTTGCGTATCGATGATGCAGACTACCTGACCCAAGTGGCCCGAAGTGAAGCGGCCTTCAAACGAGCTGAAATCGAACAGGGACACGCCGCTGATGAGCTCAAGCGTCTGGCCAGCTTGCACAAACAACAACTGGCCAGCCAACAACAACTGGACAATGCGCGGCGTACGGCGCAGGTGACCGACGCCAACCTGCTGGAAGCCCAGGCCAACCTGGAGCAGGCCCAACGCGACCTGGCCCGCACGGAACTACAGGCGCCCTTCGATGGACTGGTGCGCAATGAGCACGTAGACCTGGGACAGTTTGTCACCCGTGGACAGAGCATCGGGACAATTTTTGCAACTGACTATGTAGAGGTGCGACTACCCATCTCTGCGGATCAACTGGGCTATCTCGGCTTACCCATATCCACACGGGGACAGATCCCCGAGGCCTTGCGCCCTCCTGTTACCGTGGGGGCAGACTTTGGTGACACCAGGTTATTGTGGGACGGGGAACTGGTGCGGCTGGAAGCGGAGTTCGACGAACGTTCCCGCATGGTATATGGCGTTACGCGACTGCGAATCGAGGAGAGTGAAGAGAGCCCCCCCCTCCCCGTTGGCATGTTCGTACAGGCCGATATTCGTGGCCAGAAAGTAGACAATGTGATTCGCCTGCCGCGCTCGGCGATGCGTGATGACAATCAGGTACTGGTAGTCGATGAGAATAATCGTCTGCACTTTCGACAGGTTTCCCTGCTGCGACTGGAACACGACGACATGCTCATTCGTATTGGACTGGAAGATGGTGAGCAGGTGTGTATCTCACCCATGCAGGCCGTTGTCGAGGGCATGCTCGTCAAGCCCGTGATGGAATAGGAACGCCCCGTCGTGCAAAAACTGATCGCATGGTTTGCCCACAATAACGTCGCAGCCAACCTGTTAATGATGATCCTGGTCGTCGGTGGACTAATCGCCCTTCCCAGTGTGCACCAGGAGGAATTTCCCACTCTGGATGTCGATGCCGTACAAATCAAAGTGGCCTATCTGGGTGCGGCCCCCGCTGAGGTCGAGAGCGCAGTATGCATCCGTATCGAGGAAGCTATTGAAGGCACCGAAGGTATCGACCGTATCAGCTCCGATGCCTCAGAGGGGATTTGCTCTGTTAACGTGGAGCTGGTTTCCGGCCTTGACAAGACCAAGGTCGCTAACGACATCAAAAGCAAGGTCGATGCTATTGATTCCTTTCCTATTGAGACCGAGCAACCCGTCACCGCAGAAGTTTCGCTTATCGCCACAGTGCTACAAATCGCCATATCTGGACAAGCCGACGAACGCACACTAAAACTCATTGGGCAGAAAGTGCGCGATGACATCGCCGCACTGCCGGGCGTGTCCCAGGTAGAACTGCAGTTTGCCCGCCCCTATGAAATTTCGGTAGAAGTCTCCGAGCAGACTCTGCGTCGACATGGCCTGACTTTGGAAGAAATAGGCAGGGCAATTGAAAAAAGCTCCCTGGACATACCTGGTGGCTCCCTGAAAACTGAAGGCGGTGAAATCCTGCTGCGCACCAAGGGGCAGGCTTACCATGGCAGGGAGTTTGAGGACATCGTAGTACTGACCAGAACCGACGGCACCAGCGTAACCCTCGGCGAGATCGCAAGGGTCATCGACGGCTTCGAGGACAGCGATCTGCAGGCGCGCTTTGATGGGGCCCCTGCGGTTTCCCTGAAAGTCTCCCGTGTTGGCCAGGAAGACGTTATGCAAATGGCTGTGCGCGTGAAGGATTATCTGGAACAGGCCCGCAGGGAGCTGCCCGAAGGCATCTCCCTGACCATTTGGCAGGACGAATCCCAGGACATGGTCGATCGTCTGGACGTATTGTCGAAAAACGCACGCAGCGGCCTGCTGCTGGTGCTACTCGTGCTCACCCTGTTTTTGCGTTTTCAACTCGCACTGTGGGTTGCCGCTGGCATACCCGTGGCCCTGCTTGGCGCCGTGGCCATTTTTCCAGTGGCTGGCATTTCCATTAGCACCATGTCGGTAATGGCCTTCATTCTGGTGCTGGGTATCCTGGTTGACGATGCGATCGTGGTGGGTGAACGTGTCTACAGTCATGAGCAGCAGGGCAAGCCCCGCCTACAAGCGGCGATTGAGGGTGCGCAAGAAGTTTCATTACCCGTTTTTTTCGGCGTACTGACCACCATGGCGACGTTTATCCCTATCGTAACCATTCCGGGCCCCATGGGTGGCTTTTTCGCTCCCTTGGGGTTTACTGTTATTATCGCGTTGAGCTTCAGTCTGATCGAGTCACAGTGGATTCTACCGGGGCACCTCGCCCACCGTAAGGCCGAGAAAACCCGTGGTAGCAACCCCCTGCTCAATCGCTGGCTGGCTCTCCAGGAAGCAGTATCAAGCTCCCTTGAGGTAGCGGCGACGAAATACTATCTACCAGCCGTCACCAGGGCGCTGGAATGGCGCTACGTCACTGTGGCGTTTGGCGTGGTAATACTTGCCCTGACCCTGTCACTGTTCGCCAGCGGAAGAATGCAGTTTCAGTTTTTCCCAGGGGTGGAAGGCACGCATCTCTACGCCACTCTCACTATGCCGGAGGGCACACCGGTGGAAAAAACCGCCGGGGCGGTGGAGCGCCTGGAAGCTGCGGCCGAGAGTCTTCGAGAGGAACTGGACCGGGATCAAGCCGCCGGCGAGCCTAGTGCTATATCCCATATATTCAGCAGCGTCGGCTCTTTCATTCCCAAGGGGAGTCTAGGCAACACAGCGGGCGCGCAGAGCAATCTGGCTGAAGTCGGCATCGAACTAAACCTGCCCCGGGACTACTCCGGCACACCCACGAGCGAGTTCGCCAATCGCTGGCGTGAACTGACCGGGGGGATTCCCGATGCCATCGAGCTTGGATTTACATCGGAATCTTTTGGTATCGGTAAGGCGCTTTCCTTTGAGCTATATGGCAAAGACTTTGACGAATTGCGCGACGCGGCGGCGCAGTTGCGTATTGCTTTACAGGGCTACAACGGTGTCATGGATGTCAGCGATACCTTTCGGGCCGGTAAGCAGGAGGTACAACTCACCCTGTTACCCGATGCCCGCAACCTCGGCCTCACCATAAACGACCTGGGGCAACAGGTCAGGCAGGCCTTTTACGGGTATGAAGCGCAGCGGGTACAGCGCGGCACCGACGACGTTCGCGTCATGGTGCGTTATCCCGAGGATGAGCGCCGCTCCCTGGGCGATCTGGAAGCCATGCGCATTCGCACAGCTGACGGCACCGAAGTACCGTTCTCCAGCGTGGCAAAGGCCTCCCTGGCCCGCGGCTATACCACCATACGGAGGGTTGAAGGTAGACGGGTGGTCACCGTCACTGCTGACGTGAATCGCACCATCACCACACCGGAAGCAATCATCAAATCCCTGCGTAGTCAGGAACTGCCGGAGCTCATGGAACGTCATCCGGGCGTGAGTTATGGTCTCGCCGGAGAAGCGGAAGAACGCAATGAGTCGATGAGCTCACTGGTCAGCACATCCATGCTTGCACTGCTGCTGATCTACGCCCTACTCGCCATTCCACTGCAATCTTACCTGCAGCCACTGGTGATAATGAGCGTGATACCCTTTGGCGCTGTGGGTGCCATCCTGGGCCATTTGCTGTTTGGCAGGGACTTGGTGTTTTTCTCACTGCTGGGGATTATCGCGCTGTCGGGCGTGGTGGTGAATTCCAGCCTGGTATTGGTCGACTACATCAACAGGCAGCGTTTGACAGGTCAATCGCTAACCCAGGCAGTAAGCCACGCCGGAAGTGTACGCTTCAGGCCTATCGTCCTCACCAGCGTCACCACATTTGTCGGTTTGACACCGATCATGCTGGATACAACGATTTCGACTCACCTGTTTGTGCCAATGGCTATATCGCTGGCTTTTGGTGTATTGGTAGGTACCTTTATCACCCTGCTGCTGGTGCCCTGTCTCTACATGGTACTTGAGGACTTCCTTGCGCTAATCAGTGGGCGCGAAAAACAGCAGGGTGACTCCGACCTGATCAACTAGCGCCAGAGTGCCGCTTGGTGTGACGGGTCGCCACTGCGGCAAGCGGATCGTCCGGCCAGGGGTGTTTGGGATAACGCCCCTTCATCTCACGCTTGACCTCCTGGTAGCTGCTGCGCCAAAAACCCGCCAGGTCCTGGGTGACCTGCAGCGGTCGCTGCGCCGGGGATAACAGATGCACCTGCAAAGCCACCTCGCCGTCGGCAATGGTCGGAGTGTCTTCGCAGCCAAACATTTCCTGCAGTTTTACCGCCAGTACCGGCGGATTCTGGGCGTAATCTATGGCAATACTTGAGCCTGAAGGCGCTGCCCAACGCTCGGGAGCGAGGCGTTCCAGTTCCAGCGGCAGTGGCCAGGGAAGAAGCGCTCGAAAAATATCCTTCAGGTCGAGGTTCTGGAAGTCCTGCAGGCGTTTCACCTGTCCCAGGTAGGGTAACAACCAACTTTCCAGCGTCTCCAGCAGGGCCTCGTCAGAAAGGTCGGGCCAGGGGTTTTTCTCTGCGTCAGCTTGCGTACGATATAGCAATGCCACCCGGGCCCGCCACTGCTGTAAGTTTTTGCTCCAGGGTAAAATCAACAAGCCCTTCCTGCGGACAACCCCCAGAAGCGCTTCGCCCCGAGCGCCATCGGAGACTTCTTGCAGTGGCTCAGCCGACAGTTGAATACTCCCCACAAGGTGACGCTGCTCCGCTACAAAACGATCTATCCGGTAGTCCCACTCGACATGTTCTTCCTCGGAAACCAGGCCGGAAAGTATTTCATGGAAGGTATCCGGATTGAGTGCGCTGGCGCTGTAAATCCGGTCCGAAGGCTCACCTACATGTCCACCCAACTCCGCGGATGCCAGCCACTCGGAGCCCACCAGACCGTCCTGGGCGGGCAGCATCGCGCTGCGACCATTACTCAACTGGTAGCGGGTGCCATCCCCCTCACTACGCAGGCGCCCGATCCTGTCGGGGTAGGCGCTGGCCAGCAAAACGCCCAGCATATCTCCCTGTGCGACGCCAATGGCAAACTTGCGGGGCTTATGAATTCCACTGGCGAGGCGGGCGAAGCGCCGCGCCTGCTGCCATATGCGTTTGAACCACGCCTGGAATTCGGATGGACATCGGGATTCACCCATCAACATCGAAACGGTGATACGAATATCTACGCCGCGCTCGCCCAGGGGATTGCGCTCAGACAATATCGCCGCAAGCAGGCACGCTGTCTCAGTAGCATGAATATCGCAGCCAACCAACAACATATGGGCGAGGCGCGGGTGCAGGGGCATCTGCGCCAGACGAACGCCGTGTGGCGTAAGCTGCTGATCGCCGGCGTCATTGGTGAAGACCGCACCGCACTTTTCAAGAATCGATACAGCCTGGCCGTAGGGCGCGGCGGGGGGCGGGTCCAGCCACGCCAGCGCCGAATTATCCTCTACGCCCCAGGACAGCAACTGCAGTGCCATGGGTGCCAGATCTGCCTGGAGTATTTCCGGCGTAGCGTGCGCCACCAGGCGCTGGTGCTGTTCTTCACTCCACAGGCGGTAACAGAAGCCCGGACAGATGCGCCCCGCCCGGCCTTGGCGCTGCTCCGCAGAAGCGCGCGATATACGGCGGGTGGTCAGTCGGGTCATTCCCGTAGCAGGATCGAATATTCCCTCCCTGGCCAACCCGGAATCCACTACCACGTTCACGCCCTCAATCGTCAGGCTGGTTTCCGCCAGGTTGGTGGACAACACAATCTTGCGCTGGCCTGAGCGAGCAGGCCGCATGGCGTACTGTTGCTGTTCCAGCGTTTGCCCGCCATACAGGGGAAGTAGCTCCACAGTATCGTCTTGCAGGCGAGACAGGGCCGCATGGAGCTCACGGGTTACACCCCTGATTTCGCGTTGTCCCGGCAGGAAGACAAGAATACTGCCCTCCTGCTCACCCAGGGCGCGCAGTACCATATTGGCGGTGGGCTGAATAATCGAGTCGCGCAACTTATACGGCTCACCGAATATCGTCTGCACGGGAAATTGCCGTCCCTCGGACGAGATCACAGGTGCATTGTCCAGTAATCCAGCCACCGCCTCGCTATCGAGCGTCGCCGACATTACCAGCAGCTTAAGCGGTGGTCCTTCCCGAAACAGCGTGCGCCCCTGTAATGCCAGGGCCAGACACAGGTCAGAATCCAGGTTGCGCTCGTGAAATTCGTCAAAAATAATGAGGCCAATGTCTTCCAGCCCCGGGTCTGCCTGCAGTTTGCGAGTGAGAATACCTTCAGTAATCACTTCAATACGGGTGTGTTCACTGACGCAGCTTTCCAGGCGAATACGGTAACCGACGGTTTGGCCCAGAGATTCACCCAGTAGCTGGGCCATGCGGGCTGCGGCAGCTCGCGCCGCCATGCGCCGGGGTTCCAGCACCAGGATTTTGCGGCCTCCCAGCCAGCCCTGACCCAACATCGCCAGGGGCACAACCGTCGTTTTACCCGCTCCCGGAGGAGCCTGGAGCACGGCTTCATTTCCTTCACCCAGGTGCAGCTTGAGTTGGTCGAGAACCTCGGAAACAGGAAGGTCAATGGTGTCTTTAGGGTACATAGAGCGATAGTACCGGAGCGACGCGCCCGGCGCCATGGCATCAACTAACCTGCGCGGGTTAAACCCGGCTGCGACCGAGCGAGCCACACTGTGTCATTATGGCGCCACACTGGCCGCTATACGTGTAGACAGGGTGATAGAAGCGCTCTGGCCTGTTATGCTTTCGATGCCCGGTTGGCGTACTTGAGGAAATAGCCCATGACTTTATTAGTGCTTGGTATCGTGTTGTTTGCCGGAGTACATTTTATCCCCTCTTTAGCCCCCTCCCTCAAGGAAAAATGGCTGGCAGGGATGGGAGAAGGTGGTTACAAGGGTATATTCTCGCTGCTGCTAATGGGCTCATTTGCGCTCATGATCTTTGGCTGGCGCAGCGCCCAGCCTGATTTCGTCTACTCGCCACCGGCCAATTTGCGCGTCTTCGCACTGGCGCTCATGGCCCTCGCCTTCGTGTTGATGGCAGTCAGTTCGCGTAAGTCCCGACTTCGACTTATCGTACGTCATCCACAACTCACCGGGGTTGCCCTGTGGGGAATCAGTCACCTCCTGCTCAATGGAGACAACCGCTCGATTGCGCTATTTGGGGGCATGACAGCATGGGCCGTGGTGGAAATATTCGCGATTAACAGGCGTGAAGGTGCGTGGATCAAGGAGGAGGCACCCTCCTGGGGCAGTGAGCTGGTGAGCCTGTTGATCGCTGCCATAACGATTGGCGTCATTGTCTACATCCACCCCTGGCTTAGCGGCGTCCCGGTAGTTTAATACTCAGGCAACACCGCCGCCTGTTTACCATTTCACACCAGGGGGTGGCTGGTAGCTTTCCAGCACGCGCACATAGTTTGAGCGTAGAAACGCCGCTGAATCCGTGGCGTTACTCTGGCTGATACTGCCCTTGAGCTGCTCGACTGAATCGTATTCCCGCTCATCCAGCCACTCCTCCAATGCGCGCAACACCACCGCGAGGTGCCCCGGTCCGCGTCGCAACAGAGCGCTACACATATGGGTCACATCGGCCCCGGCCAGCAGCGCCTTGACCACGTCAGGGACATTGTGCACACCACCGGTAATTGCCAGCGAGGTATGAATTCGACCATACAGGATTGCTATCCAGCGGATTCTCATCAATGACTCCTCTGAGGTAGACAGTTTCAGCCGGGGCACAACTTCCAGGGTCTCCAGGTCGATATCGGGCTGGTAGAAGCGGTTAAATAAAACCAGGCCGTCGGCACCCGCCTGCTCCAGTCGGTGCGCAAAGTTCGCCACGGAACTGAACTGGGAGGACAGCTTCATGGCAATGGGTATGGAGATTTTTTCCCGTAGCAAACCCAGTATTTCGACATAGCGATCTTCAACCTCTCGACCATCTTCGCTGCTGGAGGCGGGTATGTAATAGACGTTCAACTCCAGGGCATCCGCACCGGCCGTTTGCAGGGCGTGGGCATAATCAACCCAGCCCCCGGGAGTAACACCGTTGAGACTGGCGATTATCGGTATGCCGAGGCTACTTTTCAGGGTTCCCAGGTGTTCAAGATAATCCTCTTCGTAGCTCTGGTAATCGCCTGGCACTGGATGAAAACTGTCGGCCTCACCATGGCCCAGGGATTGATGCTGGAAAAACCGGGCGAACTTGCCGTCCTCCTCGGCAATTTTTTCCTCAAACAGGGAGTGCATAACCAGGGCGGACGCGCCAGCATCCTCCAGGTGCCGCGCCGTATCCAGGTGCTTGCTCAACGGCGAGGCTGAGGGCACCAGTGGATTCTTCAATTTCAGGCCCAGGTATTCGGTAGATAAGTCTGCCATGTTCAAGCCTCCCCCTCAGGATTTTTTGCCGGCCCCGCCGGTTCACTCGTTACTTTCGCCGCGGCCTTCACCTGCGCTACCGCCACGCCATCCGACCAGTCCAGTTGTGACAACTGTTGGTAAAAGCTGTAGCGGTGTTTCACAAAGCGCTGCTCTTCCTCAAGCAGCCTCTCGGCGACTTCCGGCAATGTGTGCCACAGCATGTTGAAGCGGGTTTCACTCTCGACGTATTCCCGATAAGGCACGCTGGGCGGTTTTGAGTCCATTTTCATTGGCGGCTTGCCCTGCTCAATTTTTCCGGGGTCGAAGCGAAACAGCGGCCAGTGACCACTTTTTACGGCCATATCCTGCTGCCGGTGATTAAAGGACATATCCACGCCATGGGCGATGCAGGGCGAAAAGGCAATAATAAGAGACGGCCCGGGATGTGCCTCCGCCTCCAGGAACGCATTGAGTGTCTGGGTATCCTTGCCGCCATAGGCGACCCGCGCCACGTAAACGTTTTCATAGTCCATCGCCAGCATGGCAAGATCCTTCTTGGGACTGCGCTTGCCGCCCGAAGAAAACTTGGCCACGGCCCCCCGGGGGGTAGCTTTGGAAGTCTGCCCCCCGGTATTGGAGTACACCTCGGTATCCAGCACCAGCAGGTTTACATCTTCACCGGTTGCCAGTACATGGTCCACGCCGCCGTAGCCAATATCATAGGCCCAGCCATCCCCGCCAACGATCCATACGCTTTTGCGACACAAGTTTTCACTCAAGTTAGCGAGCCGCAGGGCTTCGCCTGTACCGATCCCTGTCAATTCTGCGTTGAGTAGTTTTACCCGTTCTCGTTGTTCGTAGATGCCTGCCTCATCTCCCTCATCGGCATCCAGGATATCCCGGGCGAGATCCGGGCCCACCTGGGCGGCGAACTGTTGCAGTAATTCCCGGGCTGCCTGGCGCTGCGTATCGATGGCCAGTCGCATACCAAGGCCAAACTCGGCATTGTCTTCAAACAGTGAGTTATTCCAGGCAGGGCCCCTGCCTTCTGCGGTCGTGGTCCAGGGAGTGGTAGGGAGATTCCCCCCATAGATCGAAGAGCAGCCGGTAGCGTTGGCTACCAACATGCGATCCCCAAACAATTGCGACACAAGTTTGAGATAGGGCGTCTCGCCACAGCCGACACAGGCACCTGAAAATTCAAACAGGGGCTGCAACACCATGGAGCCGGCAATGGTCTTGGTTTTCAACTCGCGCCGGTCGTACTCAGGCAACGACAGGAAAAAATCCCAGTTGTCACTCTCGGCACTGAGTAGCTCTGGCTGGGGCGACATATTGAGGGCTTTACGGCTAACGTTTGATTTATCGCGTATCGGGCAGATATCGACACACAGGGTACAACCGGTACAGTCCTGGGGCGCTACCTGGTAGCTGATGTGGTAACCCTCGGGAAATCCCTTGGCTTTGACTGGCGCGGATTTAAAGCCTGCGGGTGCGCTCTGTAGTGCAGACTGGTGAAATACTTTTGATCGTATTGCGCTGTGGGGGCAGACAAAGGGGCACTTGCCACACTGCGTGCAGATATCGGTCTCCCATACGGGAATCTCCAGGGCCAGGTTGCGCTTCTCATAGGCGGCCGTGCCCAACGGGTAACTGCCGTCATCAGGCAAATGGCTTACCGGGATCAGGTCGCCCCTTCCTGCGATAATCTCCGCTGTAACCTGCTGTACAAATTCAGAGGCACGCGCCGTCAGGCTGGGCTGCACCCGATCCTGGTTCACCTGGGTGCCAACCGTAACCTGATGCAGGCAGGCCAGGGTTTCATCGATGGCCTTGAAGTTCAGCTGGGTGATACGCCGGCCCTTTCGTCCATAGGTAGCCTCAACGGCATCCTTGATCGACTGGATGGCCTCTGCAGCGGGCAGGATGCCCGAGATAGCGAAAAAACAGGTCTGCATAATCGTATTGATGCGCTTGCCCATACCGGTTCTGCCGGCTACGTCATAGGCGTCGATCACATAGAGCTGAAGATCCCGTTCGATAATCTCTCGCTGTACTTTACCCGGCAGACTGTCCCATAGCCTGTCCGCGGGCACTTCCGAGTTCAACAGGAACACCGCCCCCTGCCGAGCAAAATCCAGTACCGGGTACTTATCGAGAAAACCCGGCTGGTGACAGGCGACAAAATTCGCGTCACCGTTGCCAATCAGGTAGCTGGAACGGATTTGAGCCGGTCCAAAGCGCAGGTGGGATATGGTGACAGCTCCCGACTTCTTGGAGTCATAGACAAAATAACCCTGCGCATTCAGATCAGTATTATCGCCGATAATTTTAATGCTGTTCTTGTTGGCGCTGACCGTGCCGTCACTACCCAGTCCATAAAAAACCGCCTGGAAGGTATCGTCGTTGGCCGTGGTGCGCAACGTGTCGTCCCACTCCAGGCTGGTGCCACTAAGATCGTCGTGAATACCAATAGTAAAATGATTCCTGGGGGCGTCCTGTGCCAACTGCCCATACACCGCGGCTATCATGCCCGGCGTAAATTCCTTGGATGACAGACCGTAACGTCCGCCTATAACCAGAGGCATACCGGGGAAGCGGCCGCCACCACCCTGGGAGTCCTGGGCCAGCGCCGTCACCACATCCTTGTATAGCGGTTCGCCGTCTGCTCCCGGTTCCTTGGTGCGATCCAGTACTGCTATCCGGCGCGTGCTCTGCGGCAGCGCCTGTAGCAAAAAGTCCGGTGCGAAGGGCCGAAAAAGCCGAACCTTCAGTACACCCACCTTCTCGCCAGCGGCGTTAAGAAAATCGACTGTTTCGTGCACCGCTTCTGCGCCGGAGCCCATGATAATAATCACACGCTCGGCATCGGGTGCGCCTTCGTATTCGAACAGGCGGTACTGCCGGCCAGTCAATGCGGCAAAGCGGTCCATTTCCGCCTGCACCATTTCCGGCAGCCTGGCATAGTAGGGATTGACGCTCTCCCTGGCCTGGAAATACACATCCGGATTTTGCGAACTGCCGCGCAGCACCGGATGCGCGGGCGACAGAGCCCTGTCTCGATGGGCCTGCACACTGTCGTCATCAATCATGGCGCGCACAGTGTCCTCGGTCACTGTATTGAGCTTGGCCACCTCGTGGGAAGTTCGAAAGCCATCAAAAAAATGCAGAAACGGCACCCTGCTGCGCAGCGTGATGGCCTGGGCGACCAGCGCCAGGTCCATGACTTCCTGGGGACAGTTTGATGACAGCATGGCAAAACCCGTTTGGCGCACTGCCATCACATCGGAATGATCGCCAAAGATCGACAGCCCCTGGCAGGCCAGTGAGCGTGCCGCAATATGGAAGACTGACGGGGTAAGCTCACCGGCTATCTTGTACATATTGGGAATCATCAACAGCAGGCCCTGGGAAGCGGTAAAGGTCGTTGCCAGCGCCCCCGCCTGCAGCGCCCCGTGAATCGCCCCGGCCGCCCCGCCCTCGCTTTGCATTTCCACAACCCGCGGCACAGTACCCCACAGGTTTTTGCGACCCTGTGCGGACCATTCGTCGGCAAACTCCCCCATATTGGATGAGGGCGTAATCGGGTAAATCGCGATCACCTCGTTGGTCAGGTGAGCAATAGTGGCCGCGGCCTGGTTACCGTCGATAGTGACCGTATCCGCTTTTTTCATAACAAACCCCAGAGAAGCTAGATTCACGCTTGCTTAACTATAGTCGCTACGGGCGCAAGGAACGTTGATCAGAATCAGTGTTATGTGGAGTGCGGACAGCAGATCTCGCGGCCGCTACAGACCCTGTACAGCGATAATACGAGAACTACTGCAAGCTTCACGCTGCGGTTTCAGGGCACGGTAGGTCTCACTGGCGTAGAATTCGTCCATGGCTTCAAGCGAGGGGAATTGCACCACGATCAAGCGACCGGGCTGGTAATCGCCCTCGTAGATACGGAATTCACCGCCCCGCGCAAGGTAGTGGGCGCCCACGGCTGACAGCAGGGGCGCTACCTTTTTTTGATAGATTAGATAATCAGCAATATCGTGGACATCTACATCCACAATAGCGTATGCGACCATGTTACCAAGCGCCGGTATTACTATTATTGCAGCCAACATACGCCACACAGGTCACTAAAAACTTGTCCTGCGTCAAGAAAAAGCGACTTACCCAAATACTCAGGAAAGCGCTTAGGGTAGCTCGACTTCCTTGAATGAAAACCGCGTTGGCAAGCGGCCTTTCCAGGGTTTTCCCCCGATCTCTACATAGGGATAGATGAAGTAGTTGAGCGGCGCCTCTGCGCTGGCTTGAGAGACTACGATATCCCTACCCGTGGTAAAGTGGATTCGATCCGCCGGGTGACTGCCATAGAGAGCCTCCCTGTGCTGCGGATGTTTGGCCGCCTCTGATGCATCAATCGGCACCCAGCCCCGCTCAGGTAAATAGAACTGTACCCAGCAGTGATAGCCCCCAATGACTCCCTCAGTGCGGTCCAGGGGCACAGGAAAACCAATTTCAAAACGGGCTGGTATACCTTCTGTACGTGCCAGGGCAACGAAGAGGGCATGGAAATCTGTGCAATTACCATAGCGCTCACTGCACGCCCAGAAAGTATCCCCGTTTCCCCAGCCGGTGCCCACCTTCTTGTACTCTACGTTGTCCACCACCCAGTCATAGATGGCGCGAGCAGTTGCAGCCGGCGAGTCATCGCTGCGCATCTGGTGTATCTCGGCTAAAATCGGCTGCAGCACGTCATGGCCCACCGGCACCAGTGTATTGGATGCGAGGTACTGAGAATCCGTGCCAACCGCATCGTCACCCGCGCCACTGGCAGTGACCAGGTCCCGCTCTACCACCCAGGAAAGAGTCACACTGATGGGCTGGTCGTTTCCTGCACCCCGGTGCAGATGGTAGTAGCCATTACCGTAGGTGGAATCCACTCCTTGCCTGGCCGGCAGGGAAGACTCCAATTGCGGCACCAGGATCCGCTGCCCCACATCCTGCCGAGGTAATGGAAGGTAGATATCCACGCTCTGGTCGGCGGGAAAATCCGCAGGCAGAACTTCATAGGAAAATTTGAAAACCCGGACATCAGGCGAGGACGCCAGACCCGGTAAGGCAAGCAGGCACGCGGCCCAGAAAAAAATTATGCGCAAGTGGAGGCAGCTCCTGAGGGGGACTTGAAAAAGCGCAGGATTATCGCAAATATCTTCGCCCCAGGCTAGCTATCCACTGCACCCTTGCAAGCTATGGACTACAACGGGTACTTAAAACCAATACACTGTTCTGTGTATTCCCACAAGCGTTGTGCGGCGTCATCGTCCTGGGCCCATGGCTTGGGCTTGGCCTGCCTGGAGTTGGCAAAGTAGGCACCACTGACGTTGGCTACTTCATCGCTACAGCACAGGTAAATGGAAGTCTGGGCGCCCTGCTCTGGGCTGCGAAAAAAGGGCTTGAGCAAACGCGGCAACCAACTGCTGAAGAAGCCTTCATTCTGTGTACCCAGGGAGGTTGCCACCGCCCCGGGATGCAGGCAGTTTACAGTAACTCCCTGTCCTTCGAGTCGAGCTGCCAGAGTGCGGGTAAACAGGATGTTGGCCAGTTTGGAACGGCCGTACTCACGAAACGTCTTGAAGCCATTCTCGGCCTGCATATCCTCGAACCCCATGCCTTTAACAAAGACATGGGCGTCGGATGCCACATTGACGATGCGGGCAGATTCCTGGTCAAGCAGTAGCGGCAACAACTTACCGGTCAACAGGAATGGTGCGAAATGATTGACGGCAAGGGTTTCCTCAAAGCCATCAACGGTCTCTTTGCGCGAGGTGTTGACCACACCAGCGTTGTTGAGCAGCACATCAAGCGGCTTCTCCAGCGCAAGGATTTCCTCGGCCGCTCGCTCGACACTGGCAAGTTCCGCCATGTCCATAATAATGATAGACGGCTCCAGGCCCCCGGCAGCAACTATCTCCTGCTGTAGTTCCCGGGCCTTTTCAGGATTGCGACACAGCAGCGTCAATTGCGCCCCACGACGCGCCAACTCCAGGCTGGCGGACCGTCCAATCCCGGCCGTTGCGCCAGTAACGGCCACCTGTTTACCCTGCATACCAGACTCCCATAAGTGACGTTAAATGACGGGTCACTCTAGCGCAAAAGCTGGCGCACAGAAACCGTTAGCAGACAGGGAGGAAACCCTATGCCACACAGGGGCAAATGGCTATAATCCTAGTTCAGCAAAGGCTATAGAAACCATGTCCGTATTTGATAAAGACAAAGACCCCCT
>CBDTVJ010000028.1:0-16783 GCA_965363655.1 uncultured Halieaceae bacterium
CACATTCTTGCGATTGACGTTGCGAAAGGTCTCATTGTCGAAATCGTCCAGGTCCTTAAAATCATTGGCAAACCAGGTCAATTCCAGGCGCAAATCCTGTCGCGCTTGCCAGGCAATACCAATATCCCAGCTTTCAGCCTGCTCCGGGTCCAGGTCCGGGTTGCCCACCAGCGGATGCCCCAGGGCGAAGAAACTCGGCAACTTGTAGGCTTCCCCCCAATTCGCGGCTACTGAAAAACCTGCTGCAGGGTCATACTTCGCGCCTGCCTGCCAGGAGGTTTCGCTGTCGAAATCATCCGGATCGTCATAGCGCACGCTGGCGTGCAGCAACAGCGCGGCCAGCGGCGTGGCGGAAATATCGGCAAACACGCCTGCGGTATCCCGGTCGAGGTCAAAATCCGTGGGATTCTGGTCGCCGAAGAACTCCAGGTAGCCGTCACTCTCACCGTCTTCGTGGCGATAGTCTGCCCCGATATTGAGTTCATAGCCGTCCACCACCTGCAGAGTGTTAAGCCACTGCAACTGGTCGCGGGTAAAGTCCGTATCAGCCACATTGGGAGGTACTTCAGAGAAGGGCAGTATTCCCGGCGAAGAGTAATCTTCCTCGTGCTCAAAGCGACTGGCCGTCAAGGTGCTACGCCAACCGTCTCTTATATTGAACATCCAGGCCAGGGACAGGACCTGGTCTTCATAATCACTGTCATCGAGAGCGTCAGACAGGGCATACTCTGGCCCGCCACCCTGCTCCGGGTAGGCGCTGCGATTACCGTCCAGATAGCGATAGGCAGCGGCAAGGGAGTGCTTCTCCGATGGCTGCCAACCAAGGCGCAGGTTGACGCTATCAGTCTTGCGTTTACTACCCGGCACCGGGTCACCATCATGCCTGCTGGCCAGTTCCACGGTGTAGTCAATATTTCCCTCACGACCCAGGGCACTGGCCCGCACGGTATGGAAGTCGTCTTCTCCGGCCTCGGCGTAAACCTGCTGGCTATGCCCCTGATCCGCGCGCCGGGTGATGATATTGATAACACCCGCCAGCGCGTCGCTACCGTAAATCGCGGACTGGGCGCCGCGCACCACTTCAATACGTTCTACCAGGGCGGAATTGAGGTTGGCAAAATCAAAGCCCCCTCCGCGAAAATTGGTAGGGTCATTAACCGGCACGCCATCGAGTAGTACCAGCGTAAAGTTTGACTCTCCACCGCGTATCGACACAGCGGTCAGGCCACCGGGGCCGCCCTGTTCCTCCACCAATACACCCGGTAGCGTTTTCAGCAAACCCGCCAGGGTGCGTTTGTTCAGTGCCTCTATCTGCCGCGCATCTATCACTGAGACTGACGCGGTAAGAGTAGTCTGTGGCGCATAGCTGCCGGTCACCAGCATATTTTCCACTGTCGTCGATGGCCCGGCAGTAGCCACTGCCGGAGATATCGATGCTGCCGCCAGCATCAGTGCGACCCGGTATTGCGTCATTAGCGCTTAACTGTCCCCTGTATTTTTATTCACGGCCTGTTTTTCTTCACTTGCCCGGATAGCCGAGCAACGTCCACACTATTAAGTCAGTAGAGACTAAACGGAATCTTAAACTGTATGGCCAGCGTCCCGCTCAATCCTGTTTGCGCATGACCGGTATTTCCTGGCCATCCCGGTACATGATGATTTTATTGACCGCGCCATTTTCCTCAACGATGAATTCCAGTTTGCTACTCTCTCCCCCGGTTTCGGCCATGAACACAGTGTCGGTTACAGGTTCAAGTAATCCCTCACCGTACATTGGCACCGCCATGTAGAGACCCTCGGGTTTTTCAGAAACGGTCATGGTAATGAAGCTGATGGAATATTTACCCACGAAACGTTGGTAGCCTCGATCGAAGGGCACTTCCTGCAGCTCGGCAGCCGTCCAGGGCTGCTTGCGATCGGCACTGGCTGAGCGGATCGCCGCCACCACTTCGGTACTGACCGGGTCACTCTTGTTACCCCAGCTGCGGCGCAGGTAGGTCATCAGGCCAGCCAATGTAGCGTCATCCAGCTCCGGCAGGTGCCCATGCGGCGGCATGATGCCATTCCAGGTTTCCCCGTTAACCTGCAGCGGGCCGTTTATGCCCTGCAGGATAATACGCGCCAACCACTCCGGCGGCCCGGTGACCCAGGAAGCACCTGCCAGGGCAGGCGCCAGACCGGCAGTACCGCCGCCACTTGCGCCGTGACAGGCCGCGCACTGTGCATAAAACGCCTCACCCAGTGCCGTCAGCTTGAGCTGCTCGGGGCTCAGCGGCGTGATCCCCATGGCCAGTTCATCGCCCGGCCAGGTGAACGCGGCCCGCCCCGCAAGGCGCGCATTCCACAAGGGGTCCTGCTCACCGATCGAGCCATCCGTAAAAATGTCCGGCGCGGCGGCGAGTGCCGCCGGCACAAAGCCCTCACTACCGGCGACCCCTGCGAAACCACTGAGCATGGCGATCTGTTGCCACGCGGAATCGCCGCTGCGGGATTCCGCCAGTGACAACAATTCCTCCAACACCGGATTGGCCGGCTCGGTGGAGGTGATATCCCCGCGAAGGTTGCGATAGGCATTGCCAGCCAGTGCCCGCAGGGCGGCTTCCCCCGCCTCACTGGCGGCAGACAAACGTCCCGACCCCAGATACTCACGCAGAAAGGTCAGTTCCTGCTCGTCTGCCGCCCGCACTACCGCCTGCTGCACGTAGGGGCTCTGCAAACGAGCCGTTAGCAAATTTTCCAGATGCGCCCTGATGGCAGGGTCATCCGCGTGCTTGCCCAGGGCAAATGCCAACTGCATCGCCAGGGCTTCGGGGGCTCCCTGCAGCTTCTCTGCCAATTGTAGTAAATCCTGGTTGGTCAGCCGGGAACTGCCGGCGCGCAAGGCCTGTAGCTGTCGTTGCAGATCACCGGAGACGGCGACTTCCAGCACCAGTTCACGTTGCAACTCACCACGCCCCTGCAACGTCCACAGTGCATGCAGGGCAGCCAGGGTGTTATCTCCCAGGGCCTGTTGCTCCAGCGCTTCCTGGCTGACATCGTCGCGTGCCAGCAGCAAGCGCTGCGCTGTATCGCGCACCCAGCCATTGGGATGCGCCAGAGCGGTGACCAATTCATTGCTGTGGGCAGCGGCGAGTGCCGGAACGCTACGATCCGCTTTTCCCTGGCTGTGTCGTATACGCCAGATGCGCCCCATGCCAAGGGGTGTTTCCAATTCCCGCTGAAAAATCTGCTCGCGCAATTCATCCGTGAGGAAATGATCTTCCTGCACAATACCGCGGTACATATCGATAATGTAAAGGGCACCATCGGGCCCGTTCATCGCATCAACTGGCCGGAAACGCTCGTCGGTAGAACCCAGGAAATCACGCTTCCCCCACTTTTCATCATCGTAAAGCCGCTGTTCCGCGCGCAGTGCCATACCCTCCTCACCGATAGCAAACTGCGCCACCACATTTGCCGAGACTTCCGGCACAAATACGTCATTACGGTATTGCTGTGGAAATTGATCGCCGCGATAGGCCACCAGGCCACTGACACCCGTTGCCTTATGCAAGCGGCCATCTGCACGCAGGGTGTTATCCAGATAGGCCCGGTTAACCCCTGGATTGACCCGTACCGAGAAAACTTCGGCCGGCTGGGTCAGGTTCACGCCAAGACCCGGCGGGTAAGACTGGTTACCCGGCTTCACCAGGTCCTCTGCTGCGAAATAATCTGCCTGCAGCCAGGTGGAGTTATGGTTGTACAGCCAGCGTCCGTAGCGGTCCCGGGTGATTCCCCACTGACCGCGCAGCAAGCCCTGCTGCTCCACCAGTCCATCTTTTTCAATGCGCAGGCGACGGGCCGACTTTGAGTTGTACAGCCAGTTGTCCAGACCCTGCCTGAGTCCATTTTCCATGTGTTCGACATTGGCCGTAGCAACGTCGGTGGCATAGCCGCCAATACTGCGTTTGTTAACGCAAACCGCGTCCCGGCTGGGCAGCTCACACAGCCAGAGATTGGGCGGTTCGCCGACCAGTACACCCTCGTTGACTACCGCCACGGCCCGCGGGTTGACCAACTCCCCGAGGAACACATCACTGGTATCCATGCGCCCGTCACCATCTGTATCCTCCAGGCGAACCACTTGTCCCACCGGTTCTTCACTGCCGGTGCCATAGGCGTCGGGCATATAGCCACGCATCTCCACCACGTACAGGCGACCGTATTCATCCCAGGCCATAGCCACCGGATCCTCGACCAGCGGTTCGGACGCTACCAGTTCAATCTCGAAACCGGGGGCAATACTAAATGCACCCAGGGCTTCCTCGGGCGACAGTACCGGAGCGGGTTCATTATCCAGAGTCTGGTAGAACAGGGGCTCAGTGCTGCTTTGCTTGAGGGAGAACCAATCGAGATCGCCGACCCGGAATGACTCGCCGCAGCGTGCAGGCTGTATACGCAGCTGTCCGCGCTCTACCAGGCCAGTGTTATCCAGGCGTAGCGCGTCAGTCTCCCCAACAGTGAGAACAACGGAAGCTCCCCTGGTAACAGCAACCAGACGGTGCTGTGTGGATTTTTCAAGGGTAACCGGCTCCATTACCTCCTCACCCGCTGGCGTCACCAGGCGACCTTGCGCGCGATCAGCGAAAATTTTCACCTCGGCGAAGGAGGCATCCTCACCTCCCTCGCCCTCCAGGTAACGCACGCGTATGGTCGTTGCCTGGTCACAGGCGGGAACTGTCATCCGTAACAGGGCATCACTGAATTGGCGCCGGGGCGTAATCCAGAACGGTCCTTCAGGCAAAGGAGCAGCAAAAGAATTCCCGGAAAACTGCATGGGGCCCAGGTTTTCGCTGCGCCACTCGGTAGCTGCCATCAAACTGTCACCTGGCGCCAACATGCCAGGCAATTCCTTGATCCGAATGCGCCGCCAACGCATTACACCACTATCGCCACTGTGTACTTGCAGTGCGATAAAGCCCTCCGCAGTCAGACCGTCAATAATGTCCGCCGCGGGCACACCGTTAATCCAGGTCTTCAGGCTGGTACCGCGCACCTCGATCTCAATGTCATTCCAGTCATCCGCTCGAATGGCCTCGCGAGCGGCGGGATTCTTCGCCAGGTCACCCAACCAGCCCCTGCGGGCCTCGTCGTAGATGCCGCCGCTCCAGGAGCGCTCAGTATGGTCAAGTTCGAACTGGTAGCCATAGGCCCGACCATCGCCGCCCCGTTGCCTGGCGCGGAACAGCACCCCGGAATTACCCGGCTCTAGCCAGCGCATCTGCATTTTTAGTGAAAAATCAGTGTAGGTTTTTTCAGTGCGCAGGAAGGTGTTTTCCCCAGGCCCGTGGCGGCCGACAATATCGTCTCCGTCGATCTCAAAGCTGGATTCACCACCAATCACCCGCCACCCGTCCAGGTTCTTGCCGTCGTAGAGATAGCTGTAGCCTTCCTCAATTTCAAACACAGGAGATGAAGCCTGAAAAAAGAAGAGGTAGGCTGTGACGGCTAGACCGGCAAACAACAGCGGTATAATAATTTTCTTCATCTGCTCAGAAAAGCTCCGGCTAATATTAAGCAGCTATAGCCTTTTGGACTCGTTGTAGCCTCACCCAGGTCCAGCTGCGAACTTCCTCTGCCCTCTGATCCTGTGCAACCTGGCGCCCCTAGAAGCCTTCGACCTGATGCACCTGCTTCCAGATGAGTCCGGGGAACAGGCGGCGCATAAGCACACCAATTTTTGCGTCCCGGGTGGGCAGGACAAAGAACTTACCCTTGTCCAGGCACTTCTCGATAGCGTCGATTACAACATCCGGCGTAATCGGCTCACCCTGCTCTTCGAGCATTTTGGGCCAGTCGCTTTCCCTGCCCTGCTTCAACAAAGGCGTTGCCACTGCCGGCGGACAGACACAGGCAAAGCGGATGCCGGAATTGAGGTGCTCGTGTTGCAAGGTCTCGGTAAAGGCTCGCACCGCGAACTTGGTGGCGGTGTAAGCGCCGGTTTTGAGCATTGGAATCCAGCCGGCCATCGAGGCAAAGCTGACAAAGTCTCCCCGCCCCTGTTGCAGCATGCCCGGCAACACCGCCTGGGTTATGTTTACCAGGCCACCGTAGTTGATCGCCATTTGCTTGTGGATAATGGCATTGTCCTGCTCAACCAGCTTGCCAAAGGGCATGATCGCTGCGCAGTTATAAAGTCGCAGAATCGGGCCCAGCTTTGCTTCGACTTCGGCAACTGCGGCGCACACCGCGTTAAAGTCGGTGACGTCCACGCTCCAGCTATGAACATTGTCAAAGCCTGCGGCGGTCTCGGCCATACCCGCTTCGTTAAGGTCAAATAACGCAACGTTGGCGCCGCGCGAGGCAAAACGCCGGGCCGCTTCCCTGCCCATGCCGCTGCCGCCGCCGGTAATCAGTACAAGGTCTATGGAATCGGACATAACTGAAAGTCTCCTGATCGCATCTTATGGTTTAAGTGGCAGTATAGCGCCTGATCTGAAGATCGCGGAAAGCGTCACTGTATTGTAGGCCCCTGGTTCAATAGGCCGTCCTGATGCCAGCCGGGAACCCGGTCACACACTGGCATCGCCAGCGATCAAGGTGGTGGCAGCCTTCAAATGGGGCTCCCCTTTTGGCCTGGTTTGCCATAGCATGGAACCGCTGTCGGCTATTCCATAATAAAAAAGAAAGGCCTCGATATGAATACTGCCCAACTCGCGCGGGTCTCTGGCGCAGCTGCTTTGGTCCTGTGCTGCTGCGCCATCCATGCCCAGCAACTGGAAGAGGTCCTGGTGACCGCACAGAAACGCAGCCAAAGTCTGCAGGACGTGGCAATCTCTGTGGCCGTGCTCAGCGGAGAGGAGCTGGCAGCCCTGAACAAAACCCAGATAAGCCAACTTTCCCGACTGGTTCCCAGCCTCACTTACGCCACAGGCACCAGCGACGCTGGACAAAGTATCGTGATACGCGGGGTTGGCACCCAGACCTTCAGCCGTTCTGTGGATCAATCCGTGGGTACCGTTATCGATGGTGTCAGCGCCGGCAGTATCTCGGGGTCATTACTGGATTTCACCGATGTGGATCGCATCGAGGTCCTGCGGGGACCACAGGGTATGTTGTTTGGTAAAAACGCCAGTGCCGGCCTCCTCAATATCACGACGCGCAGCCCCACCCGGGAACTCACCGCAGGAATGGGCGCCAGCTACAGCGACGACGACTCGATCCAGCTCAATGGCTACCTGTCGGGGCCGCTGGTCGCGGACAGGCTGCTGGGGCGAGTAGCGCTATACAGCAATACCCGCGATGGCATACTGAAGAACGACTATCCCGGGGGTAAGGACTTCAATGACCGGGACGAATGGGGCGTACGAGCAAAACTGCAGTGGCTGGTGTCTGAAAAAATCGATGCGCAGTTGAGCTACGTGCACGCCAAGCGCGACCACAACTGCTGCATCGGGCCACTGCGCAACGTCACTGCGGGCAGCGTGGCTGACCGTGAGGGTGGTCCGCGAGGCTCTAATGCGTCGAAGGTCCTCGACAACGACCAGTCTCCCGGCGATACCGAGCTGGACAGCTACGCGCTACATCTCAACTATTCCCTGGGCGACTACACCTTCACCTCCATCACAGCCTATACCGAGGAGGACGTGTTTAGCGGCGCCCGGGGAGACCTGTACACACGCACAGCGCTGCCCATGAACGACAGCTGGGAGAACTACGAGCAATTTACCCAGGAACTGCGCGTCACCTCTCCCGCTGACGCAAGGCTGAGCTATGTCGCAGGCTTGTATTACTTCGACAAGGATATCGATCGCCAATTTATTCGCCTGATCGACCTCTACGGCATTGATAGCGCACCCGTTCCAGACTCCGGCGCCATCTCCCTGCTGAACGACCCACACACCACCAGCGAGAGCTTTGCGGTCTTCGGTCAGCTGACCTGGAATATCACCGAGCATGGTCGCCTGTCTGTCGGCGCGCGCTACAACGACGACGAACTCACTATCGACCAGACCGTCAGCTCACTGCCTGGCACTATCCCGGAGGCGCCCGCCGGCACCATCAAGGACAAGACCGACAACCAGGAAGTTTCCTGGCGCGTGATCGGCGAACTGGACATCACCGATGACGCCATGGTGTACGCCAGCTTAGCGCGCGGCTACAAAGGGCCCGGCTCCAACTCCCTGCCTTCCGGCCCCAGCAGCGGACGAGATGTGTTTGTGGACCCGGAGATACCGACCAATCATGAAATTGGCATCAAGTCGGAATGGCTGGATAATCGCTTGCGCTTTAATGCTGCTGTCTACTATACCCAGTTCGAAGACTTCCAGGCCTCGGCACAGTTACCGAATGCTTTCCCACCGCTGTTTTTCCTCGCCAACGCCGGTGAACTTGAGACCCAGGGTGTTGAGATTGAAATCAACGCACAGGCATTGGAGAATTTGCAGCTACAGGCTTCAGTAGCGTATACCGACGCCGCGTTTTCCGACTGGGCGGATGCGCCCTGTTATGCCGACCAGAGTGCAGCCGATGGCTGTATCAACGAGATACAGGATCTGTCCGGCGCGGATATGCCCGACTCCCCGGACTGGGCCATCAACCTGGGCGCGAACTATACTATCCCCCTGCCTTCCCTACCCTTCGACGGCTTTGTACGCGGCAACTACTTCTGGCAGGACGACGTACAATTCGACACTACCAATAACCCCCTGCATATTGGCGATGCGCACGGCACATTAGATTTGTACACCGGTATCTCGTCCCGGGACGGTCAGTACACTGTGCAATTCTTCATACAGAACCTGTTCGATGAATTCTATATCGTCAGTCTTTCAGGCCAGCAGGAGGTGGGCATAGAAGCTGGCCACGGCCTGCCCTATGACTACAAGCGCCGCTATGGCATGTCGCTGCAACTGAATTTCTAGGCGGCGCCTAGCCCAGGTCTTCTACCACCATAGCCGCGACATTAAACCCGGAGTCCACCGCCTGGTGCGTGCCCGCTCCGCGACCGCCCGCGTCACAACCAACAATGTACAAACCGGGCAGCGGTGTTCTCGCGTCCGGCTTGCTGCTGCCGCACTGTCCCACCACCTGGGCAATACCCACGGCCTCGCCACCGCTGCCGGGTACGGTAACGTCCCGGCTCATGCTGGAGATCTGCTTCGCGCCATAGGGCTCCTTACGCACGATGTGATTCTTCAGCTCAGGCCACAATTCGTCGATGACAGCTTCACATCGGGCTAGCGCTTCATCCACCAGCCCAGACTTGGTATCCGCCGGCATAAACACCTGGCAGTTAGCCAGTTGGTGTCCGGGAATATCGGAGAGCCCCGGGTCAAACTCGGAGGGCACATCGATGGCGATCAGGGGAACATTCGGCCACTTGCCCTTGAGCATATCCTGATAGCGCTGCTCATCCAGCCAACTCTCGTCCGAGAATACCGGTATGAGGGCCGCGTCAAAGATTCGCTTGTCCAGCACGTAGCGAAAACCGCATATAGACCAGCTCGGCTCCAGTGCTTTGACACGCTCTACATAGTCGTCCGGGAAGTGCTCGGGGCCGGCCAGTTTCAGCACTGTGGGCTGGATGCCCGCACTGGAAACCACGGCTTTGGCCCGCAGTTCACGGCCATCAACATTAACGCCAACCGCCCGGCCCCGCTCAACAATAATATTTTGCACCCGCGTCTTGGTCAGGTACAGGCCGCCCTGCTCCACCACATAGTCAGCGCAAACCTCCGCCACACGGCCGTAGCCACCAATATGGTAGCGGCCGGCGCCGCCCAGCACCTGGTCGCGCAGGGCCAGGATCATTTCCGAGGCAGGTAGTTTATCCACTGCCACTACAAATAGTGTATTGAGGTTCATACAGACCTGGCTGAGTAGTGGGCCAGGCAGGCTGAACTGCTCGATCCAGGCGAGGGCACCGGTATCATCCAGGGCATTGATTTGCTCATCGCCCAAACTCAGGATTTCACCATAAAACGCCCCGAGGGCTCCCAGGTCATCATCCGTCACCCCGAAGGTTTCCTTCATGGTGTTCATTTCTTTTTCCGAACCGGTTGCCATCAGCGGGTTGTAGCTGACCTTCCATTCCCCCGCCTTGTTCAGGTAACGCATGGAGGCGGCATCCCCCTCCGGCACAACGAAAGGAGTCCTGTCCGCGACCCCCAGCGTATCCACCAGTTCATGAAAACGGGAGTTGTATGCCGGAATTCCCACGGCACCAAACATTTCAAAGCGATAACCCTTACGCTCAGTGGTCTGGGTTTTTCCCCCGGCTCGCGCGGTCTTCTCGACCAGCGCGACCTTCTTGCCACTTTTTGCCAGCAGCGCGGCAACGGAGGCACCGCCAAAACCGGCGCCTATGACGCAGACATCAAACTCTTCCATTCACTTTCTCCACCAGATCCCTTTGCGCACACGGGAATAAGCGCGATATAACTCGCAGCATTATCGCCGGAATCTCGAACCATGCCACTAGTGGCGGCCAAATTGTCGATCACTGGTTTACTTTTTCCGGCAGGGGCCCGGTAGTTAATGACCATTGCTTGACGGGTGAGTTCGCCTATGCACACTGGTATCCTTGCGCTGGCAGCCTGATCAATAATCAACAATGCCATTGCAACACGTGCCGGTCGCAGCGACTTGAATCTAATAACAATAACCACTATCCGGAAACAGTAAGGGCGCTGACACATGACAACAGACAGATCACTGATATTGCTGGCAGTCCTTGCGGTATCCAGCAACTCCCTGGCAATACCAGAATCCACCGTCATGGACAGTGCGGCAGAGACATCAGCCCCGCCCTTTGAACGGACAGAGCAACGCGAGCCCTGTAGCAACTATACGTCCCAGCGCCGGCCACACTTCGGTGACTTGCACGTCCACACAGCCTGGTCCTTCGATGCCAGTTCCCAGGATACGCGTAACAAACCGGCAGACGCCTACGGCTTCGCCCAGGGCACACCGATGGGCATCCAGCCCTACGACGAGAATGATCGGGCTACCCGCACCATACAGCTGGATCGCCCACTGGATTTTACTTCGGTAACCGATCACGCGGAATTCATGGGAGAGGTGCGCATGTGCACTACTCCCGGGCTCCCCGGTTACTGGCACCCGGTTTGCATGGCCCACCGCTACCTTCCACAGCTTTCGTTTCTTACCTTTGGTGCCATGGGCATGAGCTACAAGACGCGCTGGGGATTTTGTAACAGCGATAACGAAGTCTGCTTCGAACAGGCTGCGGACACCTGGCGTGATATACAAGATGCGAATGAGGCTGCCTACGACCGCAGCAGCGACTGCAGTTTCACCAGCTTCGTCGGCTATGAGTGGACCGCCAGTGCCGAGACGGGACAAAACCTGCATCACAATGTGATATTTCGCAATGAGCGGGTACCTGATCGCGCCATGAGCTGGATTGAAACCCCTTCCCAGATACAACTCTGGGACTATCTGGAGCAGGAGTGCGTGGCAGATAAACCAGGCTGTGATGCGGTAGTGATCCCCCATAACTCCAACCTTGGGGGCGGCTTGATGTTCGAAACCGCGCGCATTACCAACAAGAACATTCCCGCAGATCCGGTAACCGCCGAGGAGGCGGCGCGCCGGGCACACTGGAATCCCTTGTTTGAAGTCATGCAACACAAGGGTTCCTCGGAGTGCGACAACCGCCTGCCGCTATGGTCGGAGGATGAATACTGTGATTTCGAAAAAATGGGCTACGACCGCTTTGGCGGAAAAAATACCGGCGACGTCAAATTTGCCGCACTGGACTGGCTGAGCCCCTTGCTGGGTGAGGACATCATTCCCGTGACGGCCCCGCCAGGCGAAGCGAATTTCCTGCGCTACGCGCTTAAGAAAGGCCTGCAGCAACAGGCCGAGCTGGGCGTCAACAGTTTCAAGTACGGCCTGATTTCCAGCACCGACACCCATATCGCGGCTCCCGGGCTGACCATGGAGAAAAACCACCCCGGCCATGGCGGCGCGGGTATGGGCGCCAGAAAGGGAATCCCGCTGGGTTTACCCGATGAACTTGAATACGGCCCGGGTGGCCTGGCCGTGCTGTACGCGGAAGAAAACAGTCGCGACGCACTATTCGCGGCGATGCGACGGCGCGAGGCCTACGCCACCAGCGGCACCCGACCCACGCTGCGTTTCTTTGGCGGCTGGGACTACCCGGATCAGCTGTGTGAGGCCGGGAATATGGTGGAGCAGGGCTATGCGGGCGGCGTCCCCATGGGCGGAGACCTGCTCCCTCCCGTTGAGTCGGGACAGAAGCCCCGTTTTCTGGTTTCCGCCAGTATGGACAGCGGCACCGTGCAATACCCGGGCAGCCCCCTGCAACGCATCCAGTTGATCAAAGGCTGGTACCAGGATGGCGATTTGCAGGAACAGGTACTGGACGTGGCTGGCGGTGACAATGACGCCAGCGTGAACATCAATACCTGCGAACCATCAGGCAGCGGCCACAGCCAGCTGTGCAGCGTGTGGCAGGATAACGATTTTGACCCCAACGCCCAAGCCTTTTACTACACCCGGGTATTGGAGAATCCCAGCTGCCGCTGGAGCCAGCGTATCTGCGCCGACGCCGGCGTGCGCTGTGAGAACCCCGACAGTATTCCCGAAGGCATGGAAAACTGCTGCGCCGCTGAGCACAAGAAAGTCATCCAGGAGCGGGCCTGGAGTTCACCCATCTGGTACACACCGCCAGGCTGAGCTCTCTGGCATACAGGCGTCCATATACCTATACTGGCATCCGGCCAGAGCAGTCACCGCGGAACGAGAAGAGAAACAAAATGAGAACATTCAAGCTGAAGCTACCCAGCACTGTGGCCGCCCTGCTGCTCTGCCTGCCACTCAACAGTGCGTGGTCACAATCCGGCGTGGTGGAAGAACGCATTTCCAACGAGAACGGCATTGTTGAAACCTGCGGCGCAGGCGCCGGCCTCTCGCCCTGCCGTGATATCAACGGCGAGACCTATGACGAGGAAGTACGGGGACCCAGTATCGACTCGGAATCCACGGATGAGCTTGCGGCCGAAGCCGCGCGCATTCGCAGCGAGTCGCCCAAGCAGCTGGATCGCACAATCAGTGAAATGGAGCAGGGAATCAATCCTGATGACCAGGCAACAGAAGGGCTACTTCACTAGGTATGAGCGCTGAAATCGCCTGCCACGGTTGCGACCTACTGGTTAATGTCGAGGGTTTAAAGCACGGCGAGAGTGCTTCCTGCCCTCGCTGTGGCGGCTTTCTTACACGCTATCGCACCGACACTTTCAATCGCGTGCTGGCGTTCAGCATTACCAGCCTGATCTTGCTGGTGCTGGCTAACAGCTATTCCTTTCTCTCTTTTTCCGCCAGCGGACTGGAGAGTGTGATGACCCTGCGCCAGACTCCCGGAGCCTTGTGGGACAACGGCATGCCCGAAATCGCCGTACTGGTTGCCGGTTTCATCATTATTATCCCTGCGGCAATTTTGATAATGATGCTTTTCCTATGCGTCCCACTCATCCAGGGGCACTACCGGCCCTGGCTGGCGAGCCTGGCAAAAGGTATTTTCCTGGCCCAGAACTGGGCTATGGTCGAGGTCTTCATCATCGGGGTTATCGTGTCCCTGGTAAAAATCTCCGCCATGGCCACTGTGGTCATCGGCATCTCTTTCTGGGCCTATGCAGCCTTCACTATTTCTTTCACCCTGGCGGTAGCGGGTCTGGACCGTTTCCAGTGCTGGGAGCGCATTGAAGCCCTGGGGGCAACAGCCAGATGACCACCGCCGCTGCCAGTAATCTCGCCGCCTGCCACCTGTGCTGCAAACTGGCACCTGTCAGTGTCCACCAGTGCCCCCGCTGTGGCTCTGCCATGCACCTGCGCAAAAACGACAGCATACAACGTACGCTGGCGCTACTGGTGACCGCCTGCCTGCTCTATATACCGGCCAACCTGTATCCCATCATGTATACAGACCAGCTGGGCAAGACAGAGGCCAGCACCATCCTCGGCGGGGTCATTTTGCTGATAGACCTGGGCTCAGCGCCCATCGCCGCGGTGATCTTTATTTTCAGTGTGATGGTCCCGTCGGGGAAACTGATGGCGATGTTTTACCTGGTGTGGACGGTGGAACGCCACTCGCCGCTGGATCCAAGGCAGCGCTCGGTGATGTACCGCGTCACGGAATTTGTCGGCAAGTGGTCTATGGTGGATGTCTTCGTGGTTGCCATCCTGGCGGCGCTGGTGCATCTTGGCGGGCTACTGGTCATCCGACCGGGTATCGCGGCCCTGTCATTCGCCGGTGTAGTAATCGTAACCATGGTTGCGGCGGAGAGCTTCGACTCGCGTCTGATCTGGGACAATATGGAAGAGAAGAACAGTGACAACTGAACAAGCCGAAGTCAGCCAGGGCCGAAAAATATCCAGCATCTGGTTCATCCCCTTACTCGCACTGGCACTGGGCGCGTACATGGTCGTGCACAACTGGATGACGGAGGGCCCGGAAATCGAGATCGCCTTCAAGACAGCCACGGGTCTCGCGCAAGGTAAAACGAAGGTCAAGTATCGCAATGTCGATATGGGCCTGGTGGAAGAAGTTCGCCTGAATGACGACTTCGACGGTGTGATTGCCACCGTCAAACTCGACCGCCAGGTACTGCCCCTGCTGCGAGAAGACACCCGCTTTTGGGTAGTTACCGCGCGAATCGGAGCAGGCAGTATCTCGGGGCTTGATACGCTACTGTCCGGCGCCTATATACAGCTCGCACCCGGCAATGGTAAGAAAGGCGCCAGGGATTTTGTGGCACTGGACAAACCGCCGCTTACGCCCGCCGATGCACCGGGGTTGCGCCTGCAACTGACCAGTGACCATGCGTCATCTGTCAGTGC
This sequence comes from uncultured Halieaceae bacterium, assembly GCA_965363655.1. Taxonomy (GTDB): domain Bacteria; phylum Pseudomonadota; class Gammaproteobacteria; order Pseudomonadales; family Halieaceae; genus Marimicrobium. Next base: position 14,866 of record CBDTVJ010000028.1, read on the forward strand.
TGGCGATACCTTGCTTTACAAAGGCTACAAGGTGGGCCGCGTTGAAAGCATGGAGTTCAACCCTTCGGACCGCAAGGTGCGCTACGTTATATTTGTCGACGCGCCCTACCATGAACTGGTTAACAGCGCGACGCGCTTCTGGGACGTCAGCGGAATATCCCTCAGCGCCGGCGCGGATGGTTTCAGGATAGAAACTGGCTCAGTGGACACCGTGTTGCTTGGCGGTGTGGCCTTCGATGTGCCAGAGGGCCTGCAAGACGGTGATCCTGTCGAGCCCAACACTGACTTCAGGCTCTACACCGCCTACGAGGAAATTCTGAAAAACCCTTACCGCCATGGCACCTATTACGTTGTGTCATTTAATCAGTCGATAAGAGGTTTGTCGCCAGGCGCACCGGTGGAATTTCGAGGTATTACAATCGGTCGGGTTGAACGAATTTTACTCAAGGAAGTGATGCGGCGTAATGTAGAGGAAGGTCTCAAGGGCAAAGGCACGGAAATACCCGTACTGGTTTACCTGGAACCCGCACGCCTTGCTTTGCCCGACAGCCAGACTTCCATTGAAGCGATGCATGAGTCAATCGCCGAGGGCGTAACTAATGGCATGCGCGCCAGCCTGGCATCGGGCAGTATTTTAACCGGGGCCAAGTACATCAACATTGATTATTTTGAAGGCGTTGAAGAAGCAAGTCTGGGGTCGTTCATGGAGTACACCACCATTCCAACCCTGGAGACCGGACTGGGGCAGCTTGAACAGAAGCTGACAGCCATCATGGACAAGATAAACAATCTGCCACTGGAAGACACCCTAGGCGGGGCCAATGAAGCCATTGCCACACTGAATGAGACACTGGGCAGCCTGAATACCGTGATACAGAGCCAGGGTATCCAGCAGCTTCCACAACAGTTGGACCAGACACTGCAGGATCTGCGTAAAACATTGAACGGTTTGGCCCCGGGGTCAGAAGTTTACCAGAGCATCAACTCGGCCCTGCTGCGCCTCAATCGCACACTGGGCAATCTTGAAAAGGTGACCAACACCCTGGCGGAGCAGCCCAATTCGCTGATATTGCCGTCAAATTCCAAACCCGACCCTGTTCCGGAGACGAAGAAATGATGAGAGTAGCAAGCCTGCTGTTAGTTGCGTTATTGAGCGCTTGCGCGGGACAGTCCACCGAACCCAGCTATTACCTGCTGCGCTCGGACCAGGACCTGACCAGTCGCACTCTGGTGCCATCCACGCACTATGTGCTGGACCAGATCACTATAGCCCCCTACATCAACCAGGGCGGGCTGATACTGGAAACCCAGGCGGGTGAGATGCGGACAGCAAGAAACCACCTGTGGGCGGAACCCCTGTACGAGGGCATCCGCGTGTTCCTGATGACCGAAATCTCCCAGGCCAAGGGAGAAGATATTTTGATGGGTAAAATTGCGGAGGCCGACACGAGCATCAATGTCCGTATCGACCAACTGCACGGAACCCATGATGGTCGGGCCCGGCTGGTGGCGTACTGGTTGTTGCGAAAAGGCAGTGAGATAGAGGCGGCATACCAGTTTGCCGAGTACCGGGATTTGGGAGAAGACGGCTACGACGCGCTGGCCAGGGCCGAGAAAGCCCTGCTGTCAGATCTCGCGGGCAAAATCGCTGCTACCCTGGTAGTAACTGACTCATAGACAGGCCATCGAGTCTGCCCTGCGCGACTCCATCACCAGGAGCATCGCCTGACGAGAGGGGTTTCCACCCAAGCCACAGACTCCCCCATAAAGATCAATCCCGAAGAGGCGTCGAACTGACACCACTCATACTTGAACATAATCGTGTTTCGTTATGTTTGTCCCTTGGGTGGGTAATCCAGGGTATTTTCCAGTGTCGCGATGTCATCAACGCTGAAATTGGGGAAGGGCATTCGATCCT
>CBDTVJ010000029.1:0-16770 GCA_965363655.1 uncultured Halieaceae bacterium
GCGTTGCCAGCCTGATCGTGGTGCTGGCGGTAATGAATGGCTTTGCCGGTGAATTACGCGGGCGCATCCTGTCCCTGGTGCCGCACGGTTATGTTGAGATTTCAGCTGGCGCTAGCGGACCGTGGAGCGAACTGCTGCAGCGGGTAGAGCGCGATGAAAATGTGGTGGCGGCATCGCCCTACATTACCGAGAAAGTGATCCTGGCCAATGGCCGGGCCCTGCGCGGCGCTGTGCTGACGGCGATAGAGCCCGAATTGGAAGTGCGGGTATCCCAGATAGCGGCTGCTATGACTGCGGGAACGCTGGAGAGCCTCGAACAGGACGGCTTCAATGTGGTGTTGGGCGCGTCCCTCGCCCGCATACTGGGTGTAATGCCCGGTGACCGTGTCGACGTCACCGTGCCACGCCTTACCGTCACGCCGCTGGGTGTGTTTCCCCGCAGTAAACGGCTTACCGTTGTCGGTTTGTTTGAAATCGGCGCACAACCGGATTCCATGCAGGCGTATGTATCGCTGGAAACCGGGAGAAAGTTGCTGGGAACTAAAGATAGGGTCGATGGTTTACAGGTCAGGACGCACGACCTGTTCACGGCACCGCTTACCATGAGCGGTCTGTCGCAACAATTGGGTGCTGCCTATACGGTAAAGGACTGGAGCCAGACACAGGGCTCCCTGTTTCGAGCGGTGAAGCTGGAAAAAGTGATGGTCAGCCTGTTGCTACTGAGCGTAGTGGCTGTCGCCGCCTTCAATATTGTCTCTACCCTGGTGATGTCTGTGGCGGAAAAGCGCAGGGATATCGCGGTACTGCGCACCATGGGTGCCAGGGCCGGTGGCATTATGGTGATCTTTGTCGCCCACGGCCTGGTCCTGGCCTTGTTGGGGATATCGATAGGTGCCGCCGTCGGCGTGTTACTGGCGAAAAATATTGCGACTATCACTGCTGTGGTAGAGCGTACCCTGGGTATCAAGTTATTCGATCCATCAGTCTACTTTATCAGCGAATTACCAGCTGATTTACAATGGGCAGATGTGGGGATGGTGGTAGCTTTATCCCTGTTACTGAGCCTGCTGGCTACCCTTTATCCAGCCTGGCGGGCGGCCCGGATCGCTCCAGCGGAAGTATTGCGTTATGAGTAAAGTCATTCTCCAGTGCGAGTCCCTGTCCCGCGTCTACGATGATGGCGATCGCTCCGTCACCGTGCTGGAGAACGTCGAGCTCACCTTGCTGGCGGGAGAGAAAATCGCCGTTGTTGGCGCCTCCGGTTCCGGCAAGTCCACCTTACTCAACCTGCTGGGCGGCCTCGACCATCCAAGCAGTGGCCGCGTGCTGATGGCGGGGCGTGATCTCGCCACTCTCGATGAGCGCAGCCTGTGCCAATTACGCAATGCCAGCCTGGGGTTCGTATACCAGTTCCACCACCTGTTACCGGAATTTGATGCCAGGGAAAATGTGGCCATGCCGCTACTGATCGGGGGCACTGCCCGGCGCGAGGCCTGGGCCAAAGCGGAGCAAATGCTGGACCGTGTCGGAATGTCACATCGGCTGACGCATAGGCCCGCGCAACTGTCTGGCGGCGAGCGCCAGCGGGTGGCTATCGCGCGCGCGCTGGTGACCCGGCCCGATTGTGTGTTACTCGATGAACCCACCGGCAACCTGGACCCCCATTCCGCCTCCCAGGTGCTGGAGTTGATTGATGAACTGGGCCAGGACAGCGCTTCCTTTGTGGTCGTTACCCACGACCCCGACATAGCCGCCCATATGAACCGCACGCTGGAACTACGCGACGGTGCCTTGCATGCTGTCGCAAGGGAGGATGCCACGCGTGACGCCTCCTGAACGGCTGCGCGTCGCACTGCGCTACACGTTTGCCTATGGCCAGGGGCACTTGTCGACCTTTTTGTCATCCCTGTCCATGCTGGGACTGGTACTGGCAATCAGCCTGCTGATTATTGTGCTGTCGGTGATGAACGGCTTCGACAAGGAAATGCGTGAACGCATATTGTCACTGGTACCCCATGTCACTATCTATTCGCAGTCCCCAATAATTGACTGGCAAGAGCAGGCCGGGGTGTTGCTGTCTCATCCGGCGGTGGTAGAAGTGACGCCCTTTTCGCAGTTTGACACCCTGATCATGCGCGGTAGTGAGATAGAGACTGCCCGTGGCATCGGCCTGGATGTCAGCGATGAGTTGGCAATGCGGCGCCTGCTACAAAACCTCGATGCTACCGGCGTTGCCCGCTTCAGGGAACAGGCGGATGGCCTGGTGCTGGGTAGCGGTATTGCCAGGCGCCTGGGCGTGACCGCCGGCGACCGCTTGACCCTGGTTGTGCCAGGAGTGGCGCCACAGGGAGGCTCTGCCCCTACCAGGTTCCAGACCGTGCGCTTGAGTGCGGTGTTGGAAACCGGCACGGAACTTGACCAGGCACTGGCACTGGTGCATTTAGCCATGGCATCCAAGCTGGCCGGCTTGGGGGAGGGCGTCAGTGGTTACCGTATCGCCACCTCGCGTTTGTTCGATGTGCAGCGTATTGGCTCGGACCTGGTGTCTACGCTGCCATCCGGCTACTACAGTACCAACTGGATGATGACCCACGGTAATCTCTATCAAGCGATACAGCTGTCGCGGGACCTGGTGTCGATCCTGCTATTTTCCATTATCGCCGTGGCTGCCTTCAATGTGGTGTCCTCCCTGGTGCTGGTGGTGATGGACAAGCAGGGCAATATAGCGATATTGCGCACGCTCGGCGCGACGGGCGCCGACATTGCCTGGGTCTTTGTCCTGCAGGGGGCGATGATTGGCCTGGTGGGTGTGGTGCTGGGCAGCGTGCTGGGTGCGCTGGGCAGCCTGGCGGTGCCGGGCCTGGTCGGCTGGCTGGAGCAGATACTGAATATGAAGTTCCTGAATACCGATGTGTATCCGGTGTCTTTCCTACCGGTAGACCTGCTACTCAGGGACATTTTGCTGGTGGGGGCCATCGCCATGGGTATGTGTGTGATCGCCGCCATCTATCCGGCGCGGCGCGCCGCCAAACTGGCGCCAGCGATGATTCTCAACCAGGACCGTTAAGCTTACGCTCCAGGCGAATTTTTTTGCGCTGGTGCCAGTGGTACGCCACGCGCCAGCGCCACAGCAGGCTGATAACAAAATAGCCAAGGCAACCAAAGAACAGGCCGCAGATCAGGCAGCCCAGTAAAAACGGCTTCCAGATTGCCCCCAGGCTGTGGCTGAGCCAATAGATACTCAACTCAAACTCAATATCCTTCAGCGGCACATCGATAATCATCGCACCCACTTTATAGGACAGGAAAAAAATGGCCGGCATCGTTACCGGGTTGGTGATCCATACCAGGCTGATGGACAGCGGCAGGTTGCAGCTCAACAACACGGCCAGCAGTGCCGCCGCGATCATCTGTCCCGGGATTGGCAAAAAGGCGATAAACAGGCCGACAAAGAACGCCATGGACGCCGAGTAACGGTTGATGTGCCACAGGTTGCTGGCATACACCCAGTCACCGAGGACCTGCAGGCCTTTTATCTCCCGCACTTTGGCGTGGCTGGGAACGAGTGCTTTTAGTGTCTTTTTGGGCATGGCGAGTGTGGCTGGATGTGACGTTTCATTCCTGTGTATCGTGTGATTGACTGGTTCGCATTACCGTCCTGGACAAAACGCCATGGCAGTTTGGTGACGAAAGCGCTCTTTATTATGCGCATTGGGTGCTGACATACAAGGTCGTAATACACAGTTTCCCGTTTTTTGGGCGCAATAAAGCCGTTTATGAAATCATGGATGATTGGCTTTGTCGCCGGTGCGGTTGTTACCGGTCAGTTGGCGGCTCTGCCGAGCTGGCCGGTGCTTTGCCTGCTCGCCGGCATCGCTATTACTACGCGCCGCGGACAGTCCTGGCTGCCGCGAGTGGTGTGCGGCCTTGCCTGCGCCTGTCTATGGGCCAGCTGCTATGGGCACCTGCAGTTGCAGCAACGCCTGACGGACGATTGTGTCAAGGCGCCGCTGCTGGTGTCGGGTGTGGTTTCTTCACTGCCGGTGACCAGTGTCATGCTCGGCGGTGGACCCAGGCAGCGCTTTGAGTTTTCAGTAGCAACGCTGTCGCCAAGCCGTTGTGCGGGGCCATCGCTGCTAATGTTGTCCTATTACGGAGAGGACAAAATACTTCCCGGCGAGCGCTGGCAGTTCGAGGTGGCGCTGAAAAAGCCCTGGGGCCTGTCCAATCCCGGCTCCTATAACGTGCAATCCTGGTTTGCCCAGAAGGGCATCCATGCCGTCGGCAGTGTGCGCAAGGCCGAGCGCGCGCGGCGCCTGTCTGCTGCCGGCGCCTTTGACTCGCCGCAGCACCGTCTACGCCTGCGAATCAGGGAGCGCATTGCGCGGCTGGACCTGAGTCCGCCGGTCCTGGCTATCCTGCAGGCCATCACCGTTGGCGATAAGAGTGGCCTGGACCCAGACCTCTGGGCCCTGTTGCAGCGTTACGGGGTCAATCACCTGCTGGTCATTTCGGGTTTGCACATTGGCCTGGCGGCGGGCGTGGGCTACTTGCTGGGCAGGCTGCTAATGCGCTGCTGCCCGCTCCCGGGTGTGGCTGGCAGCTGGATACCCTTGATCATCGGCTTGCTGTTGGCTGCCTTTTACAGTGCTCTGGCCGGCTTCACCCTACCGACACAGCGCGCCCTGTGTATGCTCGGGGCCTTTGTCTGCGCTTCCATACTGGGGCGCACAACTCACCCCGCCAATAATCTACTGCTGGCAGCGGTGCTGGTGCTGGCACTGAACCCGCTGGCCGCGCTGGGCAGTGGCTTTTGGCTGTCCTTTGGCGCTGTGGCATTTCTGTTGTGGTTGGCGCGTTGGCAGCGTGGGCTGGGCGCCATCAGGAGGGCACTGGGCACGCATGGCTTTATGTCACTGATAATGTTGCCGCTGGGCGTGTGTTTCTTTGGCGGCGGTAGCCTGGTGGCTATGTTCGCTAATATGCTGATGATCCCCTTGGTGGGTTTAGTGATAGTGCCGTTGGCGCTGCTTGCTGCCGTCAGCTTTCTCTGTGGTTGGCCGCTGGAAGAAACTCTGTGGTATTACGCGGCGTGGCCGCTGGAGCAGCTGTTGCCGCTGGCGCAGGCGCTGGCCACGCGCGGGGCAGCCTGGCTTTATCACAACATGGTGGCTGCAGTGGACGAAGTCTTACTGGGCTTGCTGGCGGTGACCCTGCTGGTAATGCCGCTGCGACCGGGCCTGCGCTTGCTCGCCGGCCTGCTATCACTGCCACTGTGGTTACCGTCACTACCGCCTACCGGTGAAGCGCCAGCGAGTACGCTGGTGACGGTGCTGGATGTAGGGCAGGGCACGGCAGTGGTGATCTCTTCGGGCAGCAAGGCCCTGCTCTATGATACGGGCGGCGGTGTCCCGGATGGCGTTAACCTGGGGGAGACCGTGGTGTTGCCCTATCTACGCGAAATGGGACTGGCGCAGCTGGATACCCTGGTCATCAGCCATCCCGACCTGGATCATAGCGCCGGTGCCGCAGACATCATCAATGCCCTGACGGTCGATCGATTGCGCTATGGCGGTAGCGGGCCCGTGGGCCTGGCAGGGCGTCCCTGCGTGGCGGGTGAGGCGTGGCGCTGGCCCCAGGGAGCCGTGTTCCAGTTTCTGTCGCCGGCTAACGAAAGCACCTCCTCCAGCAATAACAGTTCCTGTGTGCTGCAGGTGGAAGTAGGGGATTACCGCTTTCTGCTACCAGGCGACGTAGAAAGCGAGCGCGAGCGCGTGATCGCGCGGTATTGGGGCGATGCGCTGCACAGTGACTGGCTGTTGGCCGCCCATCACGGCAGCAAGACCTCCTCCTCCCCGACCTTACTGAAACGTATAAGGCCCGGGACCGTGGTGATCAGCAGTGGCTATGCCAATCGCTTTGGTCATCCGCATCCTCGTGTTCTGCAGCAACTCGATGCCACGGGCGCGATCGTTTGGTCCACCGCCAGCAGCGGCGCACTGACCTTTGAAATCACCCCGGGAGAGGCCCTTCGCGTGCGCGCCCACCGCAGCGTGAGCCCACGATACTGGATGTAGTGGCCTTGCCGCTTCACCCTCACATGCGGTGTGCGTATAATGACCGCATTATCTAATCGTAATGGGATGTGACTGTGCTCGAACTCTTGGTGGCCGGTGGATGGTTGATGGTGCTGATCGTGCTCAGCTCTGTTTTGGTCTTGGCGATTTGCATTGAGCGCCTGTACACGCTCAATCCCAGGAAGATCGCTCCGCCGCATTTATTGGCCACAGTCTGGAAGCAGCTCAAGCGCGGCGAACTGGACGCGGACAAGTTGCGTACCCTGAAGCAGTCCTCTCCCCTGGGACGTATCCTGGCAGCGGGTCTGGGCAATGCCTACCACGGCCGCGACGTCATGAAAGAAAGTATCCAGGAGGCCGCGTCGCATGTGGTTCACGACCTGGAGCGCTACCTCAATACCCTGGGAACAATCGCCGCTGTAGCCCCCTTGTTGGGCCTGCTCGGCACTGTGGTGGGCATGATCAAGGTGTTCGCCGAAATCATGGCGCAGGGCACGGGCAATGCCAGCGCCCTTGCCGGCGGTATCTCCGAGGCACTGATCACCACGGCGGCAGGCCTGACCGTCGCTATCCCCGCACTGGTTATGCACCGCTATTTCGTCGGCCGTATAGACGGCATCGTGGTTGAGTTGGAGCAGGAGACCATCAAGCTGGTCGATGCCCTGCACAGTGAAGAGAATACGGAAGAGCTGTCTTGAAATTTCGCCGTCACCATCGCGAAGAAGTCGGCATCAACCTGACGCCGCTGATCGATGTTGTCTTCCTGTTGCTTATTTTCTTTATGGTATCAACCACCTTTACCCGCGAGACCCAGCTGAGTATCGATTTGCCAGAGGCTGAAGGGCAACCGAAGGAAGAGGTAGAGGAACAGATAGAGATCCTGGTGTCCGAGTCGGGCGGCTATCGGGTTAATGGCCAATCCCTGGTGGATACCCGGATGCGCACCTTGCAGGCCGCCATCTACAAAGTATCCGAGGGTGACACCACTATACCCATGACCATTACCGCCGATGCACAGGCCACCCACCAGGCTGTAGTGCACGCCATGGATGCGGCAGGCCAGATGGGCTTTGTCCATTTGAGTATTACCACCAGGCAGCCCTCCGAATCTTCCGGCTTGCCTGCTGGTGGCTAATCTGCAAATACATGCATAGCAGGCGGGCCAGTAGCGTGAGCGACTGGCAGCTCTACCGGCGTCTGCTGACCTATGTGGTCCCCTACTGGCATTACTTCCTCTTCAGCATCATCGGCTACATGGTTTATTCCCTGGGCAATGTCTTACTCGCCGATATGATGCAGTTTTTGCTGGATGCCCTGGGAGAAAGCAGCCAGGTGGCCAGCGGTATTATTTCGGGCTTCACCTACCATTTTTTTGGCGATGCCGGCCTGACCGGGGTCGAGCTGGCCCGGATAGCTGTGCCGGTCGCTATTTTGGTGTTGACCTTCACCCGGGCCATGGGTTTTTTCGTCGGTACCTATTTCATGAATCACGTGGCGCGCAACCTGATTCACCGCCTGCGCTGCGAGCTGTTTGAAAAAATGCTGGTGGCACCCAGTGATTACTACCAGAGCCACAGCCAGGGTGAGCTGATTTCCAAGATTATTTTCAATGTCGACCAGGTGACAGGGGCAGCCACCAAGGCGCTGAAGATTATTGTGCGGGAGACTCTTACCGTCGTCGCGTTGCTGACGTACATGGTGTACCTGAACTGGCGCCTCTGCCTGGTGTTTATCGCCGTGGTGCCATTCATCGCCCTGGTCGTTAAAGTGGTGGGCAAACATTTCAGGCGCTACAGCCGGCGTATTCAAGCAACGATGGGTAACGTGACCCAGGTGTCCAACGAAACCATCGGCGCTTATCGCGAGGTGCGAGTCTTTGCCGGGCAGGCGCAGCAGCTGTCGCGTTTTCACCAGGCCAGTGATGACAACCGTATACAGAACCTGAAACTGGCCTTCGCCGATGCTTTGAGTACGCCGGTCATCCAGACCTTGCTGGCTGTGGCGCTGGCGGTACTGGTGTGGTTTGCCCTCAGCCCCTCGGTGCTGTCAGGTTTTTCCGCCGGTTCGCTGGTGGCTTTTCTGACAGCAGCGGGGCAGTTGGGAAAACCCATCCGGCAGCTCAGCGGTGTGCAGAGTGTTTTGCAGCGCGGCCTGGCGGCGGCGGAGGATATCTTTCAGCAGCTTGACGGAGAATCGGAACCGGATGAGGGCACGTTGTCTGTTGACCGGGTTGCGGGCAATCTTCGCATCGAACGCCTGTCATTTACCTATCCCGGGGCGGACACCCCCGCGCTGGACAATATTTCCTTCGATATTGGCGCAGGACAGACAGTTGCCCTGGTGGGGCGTTCAGGCAGTGGCAAGAGCACCCTGGTGCAACTGATTGCGAGGTTCCATGTCCCTGGTGAGGGCGGTATTTTCCTGGACGGGGTTGCCATCGAGCAATACCAGCTCGCTAATCTCCGTGCACAAATTGCCATGGTGTCCCAGGATGTGCCGCTGTTTCGCGACACGGTATACAACAATATTGCCTACGGCACCCTGGCTGCTTGTGCCCGGGAGGATGTACTCGAGGCCGCCAGGTCTGCCCATGCCAGCGACTTCATCGAGCAATTGCCACAGGGATTCGACACGCTGCTGGGTGATGACGGCAGTGGTTTAAGCGGAGGTCAACGTCAACGGATCGCCCTGGCCCGCGCTTTTCTCAAGAATGCGCCGGTGCTGGTGCTTGATGAAGCCACATCAGCACTGGACTACGAGTCGGAACACCATATCCAGCAAGCGCTGGACAGCATAATGGCCGACAGGACGACCATCGTCATCGCGCACCGGCTGTCTACCGTAGAGCGTGCCGATTGTATTGTAGTGATGGATGCGGGGCAGATCATCGCTACGGGAACGCACCAGCAGTTGCTGGCCGAGGGGGGCTTGTATGCACAGCTCTATGCCCGGGAATTTTCCGATTGAAGGCTGCTGCCGGGCGGGTACTCGTTGATGCCTGGTATAACGGTGCCTGGTGGCTGTGGTTGCTGCGTCCACTTGAGTGGCTGTTTCGAGCCATTGCCGCCCTGCGTCGGGCCGCCTATCGCAGCGGCCTGATTGCCACCTATCGTCCCGATGTTCCTGTGGTGGTGGTAGGTAATATTGCTGTGGGTGGCACCGGCAAGACCCCGGTGGTGATTGCGCTGGTTGAGAGTCTGCGGGAGCAGGGCATCACCGCCGGCGTGGTCAGTCGTGGCTACGGTGCCAGCCTAAATGCGATGCCACACCTGGTGGGCGCGCAAAGCGAGGCAAGGGACTGCGGTGACGAGCCCCTGCTGATCTACCAGCGCACCGCTTGTCCCTGCGTAGTCGCTGCATCTCGCAGTGCAGCGGCGCGAGTGCTGCTTGAGCAACATGCGGTTGACCTGATCATTAGCGATGACGGTTTACAGCACTACGCACTCGCCAGGGATCTGGAAATAGTCATGTACGATGCGGACTCTGCCTTTGGCAATGGCTTCTGTTTGCCAGCTGGCCCATTGCGTGAGCCACTCGCTCGTTTGTCCTCGGTGGATTTTGTGCTGGCGCGGGGCAGCGATGATCCTGTCTCCGGTGTTGCTTACCAGCAGGATAAGCTGGTGAATCTGGCAAGCGAGGAAGAGCGCCCGGCATCTCCGGGCAGTATTGGATCTGGCGTTTTCGCAGTCGCCGGGCTTGCCCGGCCGGCGCTATTTCTTGAAGCACTGGGCAAGCTCGGTTTTAAGGTGGAGACACGACTCTACCCGGATCATCATCCCTACACTGCGACCGATTTCTTCGGCCTGCAAGAAAAGCCGATTATCATGACCGAGAAAGACGCGGTAAAATGCCGCGGGCTGGTCGGTGGTAATGCATGGTATTTGCAGGTCAGTGCGATCCTGCCCCAGGCAGTGGTGCAGGCGGTCGTTGCATTGGCCGGCCGATAAATCCTGTTCAATTCACAATCTCGGAGCTTTTTATGGCGTACACAGTGGTAATTCCGGCGCGTTACGGCTCGACCAGGCTGCCGGGGAAGCCGTTGCTGGATATCCACGGCAAGCCAATGGTGCAGCGTGTCTGGGAGCAGGCCTGCCACAGCCAGGCGGAGCGGGTAGTGATAGCCACCGATGACCAGCGTATCTTCAATGCTGCCGAAGAATTTGGTGCACAGGTGTGTATGACGGCTACGGAACACCCCTCAGGTACGGATCGTCTGCAACAGGTTGTCACCGAACTTGGCCTGCCCGAGGATCATATCGTGGTCAACGTGCAGGGCGATGAGCCATTGATCCCACCGCAAGTCATTGACCAGGTGGCGACTAACCTGGCTAACAATAGCGAAGCGGGCATGGCCACGCTGTGCGAGGAAATTACAGCCCTTGGCGACCTGACTAATCCCAACGTGGTGAAGGTCGTGTTTGATGCCAAGGGCATGGCTTTATACTTCAGCCGCGCGCCAATCCCCTGGCCCAGGGATGCGTTCATGCAGGCGCAGGACACCATGCCCGCTAACGGCAAATGGTTTCGTCATATCGGTATTTATGCCTACCGCACCCGCTTTTTGCACGAGTACGTGACCTGGTCGCCGGCCCCCCAGGAGGCACTGGAGCAACTGGAACAGTTACGCGCTTTGCACAACGGGGTGAGTATCCATGTCGCCATAGCCGAGGCGCCGGTCCCCGCGGGGGTGGATACACAGGCAGATCTCGATCAGGTGCGTCGTTTGCTCGAAGGGCAACACTAGCGATGCACGTACAAAAAGGCCTGGCTTATCTGCGCCCCTACTGGGGCAGCCTGTTGTTGGCCAGCTTCCTTATGCTACTCCAGAGCCTGGCCGCACTGGCCACCCCCTGGTTTGCCGGGCGCTTTGCCGCCGGCCTGATGGGTGATGAGCAAACGGCTGGTTTTGCGCCGCAGGTGATCCTCGGCCTGTGGCTGGTCCTGTTCACTGTGCAGGCAATCGTGCGTTTTGCCAGTACCTTCCTGCTCACCCGCAGTGGCGCGCGGATACTGGCCCACCTCAGCAGCCGCCTGTACGACCACCTGCAGGCGCTACCGGTGGGCTACTTCCAGCAGCGCAAGCGCGGGGATGTGCTGGCCCTGCTCAGTAACGATGTGGCCATTCTCAGCCATTTTGTCACCGGTACCCTGGCCGGGCTATTGCCCATGTTGTTGGTGCTGGTGGGTGCCTATGTATTGATGGCCAGGATCGACGCCCAGGTGGCATTACTGGTGGCGGCCCTGATGCCGGTATTCTTTGTGGTGCTCAAATTGCTGGGCAGGGGCATACGCCCCATTTCCTCCGCGCTGGTGCAAAAGCAGGCCGATAACCTGGCCATCGCCGAGGAAAACCTGGGCCTGCTGCCGCTGATCAAGTCCTTCACCCGCGAAGCCAGCGAATCGCAACGCTTCGAGCGCCACACCCACGAAGTACTGCGCCTGCGAACCCGGCAACTGAAACTGCAGGCTATCCTCTCACCCGCCCTGCAATGGCTGTCGTCGGCGGGTATTTTGCTGATTCTGTGGGTCAGCAGCGGCCACCTGCTGCGCGGTGAGCTGTCGGTACCGGAACTGGTCAGCCTGTTGCTCTACGGCATGCTGTTTGCCCGCCCGGTGAGCGGCCTGGCCAATCTCTATGGTGATCTGCAGCAGGCCCGGGGTGCCTCGCAGCGCCTGCAGGAGATCTTTGCGGTAGCGCCCGAACCCGACGATAGCAACGCCTCACCGCTGCCCCCACTGCGCGGCGCTATCACCTGCAACAATGTTCGTTTTCACTACCCGGGGGGCGAAGATATCTTCAGCGCCCTGGACCTGCACATAGCCGCCGGTGAAACGGTGGCCATTACCGGCCTCAACGGCGCCGGCAAAAGCACCCTGCTGCACCTGTTGCTGCGCTTTGCCGACCCGCTGGCCGGGCGTATCGAGATCGACGGCCATGCTATCGCCAACGCCACCCTGGCCAGCCTGCGCAGCCAGATCGGCCTGGTGTCCCAGCGGGTACTGCTGGCAGACGGTAGCATCGAGGAGAACATCCGCTATGGCCGCCCCGATGCCAGCCTGGAGCAAATAGAGGCCGCCGCCAGGGCCGCGCATGCCCACCCGTTTATTGCCGAACTGCCCCAGGGCTACCAGACACGTATAGGGGAAGAGGGCATACGCCTCTCAGGCGGGCAACGCCAGCGCATCGCCCTGGCCCGGGCCCTGCTCACCGACCCGCCCATCCTGCTGCTGGACGAGGCCACGGCCATGTTCGACCCCGAGGGCGAGAGGCAGTTTATCGATGAAAGCCGCCAGCTGCTGCACACCCGCACCGTGATCATGGTGACCCACCGCCCCGCCAGCCTGGCCCTGGCCGACCGGGTGTTGCGCCTGGAAGATGGGCAATTGATAGCGGCGCCGGTTTCCAACGGCAGCAGCTGATGTTAGATTCTCCACAGCAGCCAACGAAAGCGAAAACAATGCCCTACAACATTCCAGAGCGCCTTCTATTGCAGTCCGTGGCCGACGAAAAAGTAATCCTCGACCCGGACTCTGGCAACTATTACACGCTGGATGCCATAGGCTCGCGCATGATCGACCTGTTTCGCGAGAGCGGCTCCCTCGAGCAAACCGTTGAGCGCATCGTCATCGAGTACCAGGTGCAGGCAGAAACTGCCCACGACGATTTGATCGAATTGCTGGATCATATGGCGCAACACGGCCTGGTACAAAAAACTGGGAACTAGGCTGCAGGCATTAGCGAAACTCGGGTGGCGGGATATACTGTTACTCACCGAGGCCTGGCTGACCCTGGCCTGGATCGACCTGGTGATTACTGTTGTGCCGTATCGCCACTGGCGGGGTTGGCTGGAGACGCAGCAGCGAGAGCCGGCACAGCAGACGAAAGACAACGAGGCCACACTAAAACGGCTCGAACACATTATCCGCCTGTCAGAATCCGCCGCCCGCAACCATCTGCGCCCAATGAATTGCCTGCGCCGTACATTTACTCAGCAGAAAATACTCCGCCGCCGCCACTTACCGAGCACAGTCCATATTGGTGTGCGAAGTGGGGAAAGCGCGCTGGAAGCCCATTCATGGTTGTGCTGGCAGGGAAGGGTGCTGAACGATGCGCCGGATGTCAGTGAGCATTATGCCGAAATGCAGGCGGAGCAGTGGGCCAGCATCGGGGGCTTCAGCGATTGAGATTGGAACACGAGGCGGTGAACTCTAGGCGTCATGTGGCATGCGTGCCGCAATCAAACCCATAGCGAGAATGACTGAAAACCACGCTGCGGTAGCGGGAATATGGAAATTGAAGTCGACTAGTGCGTGAATAAGCAGAGATATCGTGGCGGTAACGCAGCCATATAATACCCCGCGCATTAAAGGATCCCGACGCCGGCGCAAGCCTCCGATCATAGTGCCCAGAGCGATCAGCACCGCACTTCCAAAAATAATGAAGCCGATGGCACCTTGTTCTGCCAGCAATTCCAGATAATCGTTGTGCGCGTGAGTGATTATCAGCTTGTAATATTTCTCTGGATTTTGATACATCATGTAGATATGTCGCCAGTTCCCTGGTCCAAAACCAAACACCGGGTAATCGGCAATTGCCTGCAATGCGGTTTCACGGTGCATTTCTCGGTGAGATCCAATTCCCTCCCTCTCCAGGGTAGAGACGATTTGTTGGCCCCCCAGCCATAAGCCAGCGGTAATGGAAATCACCAGTACGGTGAGTTGGCTTGCTTTGCGGCCAGTCGAACGCCTGAACATCATGGCAGAGACAAAAACAACGGCGGCGGCAACAGCCAGGGAAAGTACTGCTCCACGCGATTTCGTATAGAGCAGGGCGGTAATCATGGTCATCAAATAGAGGTAGAGCCAGATGTTCCGGGAAAAGAGCCAGTTCGCCAATAATACGACACGCTTTCGCCAGTCTAAGTGTTGCGGAAAGTGAGGCGTTCGGGCAATTAATAAGCCCACCGTCAGCGGGATGGCCATCTCCAGCAATCCCCCGAAGTGATTTGGATTAACGTAGGTACCAGTTGCAGTTGTACCGGCACCTCGTGGGTGGAAATAATTCCTAAAAAAAACTCCGTCAAGGAATACGTCTAGAAGTCCAAGAAACGCCTGCGCGAAACCCACCACAACCAGAACCTGGATCATCGTTGATAACCGTTTTCGGGAATCGACCAGCGCAAGTGTCAAAAAGAATATTGATACATAGGCAGCCGATTTCAGAAATTCTTCTAGAGTCAGGCCGATATCGAGACTGAGACTAAAAGTTTGCTTGGCGGTTTCGTCCAGGGTAAAGGTATAAACCTCGTAGGCTGCTGGGCTCAGGACGCGAATGGCCTCCAGTGGCAAAGGTACCACTAGCAACAACTGGTACGCTAAGGACACCACAAACAAAAGCAGCACGAATCTTGCACTTCTCCCTAAGGGCGGAAAGTGTTGTTGATAGACAAGTTGCAACAGCAGCCATCCGGATAAGATGCTGTAAATGATGACTTGCAAAAGACCCCACCATAACGCGCGGTTACTGCCAAGGGGTATTGGCAGCCACATAATTGACAGTAACAGGGCAAAGTACAGCCAGCGGTCAGGACTGCGGTTAGCGGCTAATGTCATACTCAGGTTTCTAGCGCCTTACGTTTTGCTTTTTCAGCGAGCGCGCGATCAAGGCGCCTGATGTTTCCGTTATTCTTGAGCAGAGGGCGTAGCTTATCGGACCAATCATATTCAACAGCGGAGGCGATCACAGATCGCAGGTCGTGCTGCAGCAGATTGCCGACGGACGAGATAAGTCTGGCGCGTTGGAGCTCATCCAGATCATCCCAGTAGCTGAAACCAATTCTTAATTCAGCCCGTCGTACGTAGGACCAGGAAGGCGCAAAAAAAATGGCTTTATCCAGTTTGTCAATGGTCTCCCGGGCCGGCGCGCCGCGCCGGTGAGTGAAATCGGCATAGCGGGCCCAGAGAGCACCTGAATGGGGGCGCAAGCTGAGTGCATGGGCAAAAAAATTGGTGGTAGCGGCACCAGACTGGGAGGAAATTCTGGCCTCAGGCAGGGCGGTTGCAAGAGCACGATCTATCCATGCTTGAGGCTTCAGCGGGTTAACTCTCATTGCATCAAGTATGGTACTGGAGCTGTCTTGTATGGTGTGCCTGGCATACGGCTCAATTGACATGCTGCGCCAGAGAGGGAACTGGTCAGCTACTAACCACCATATACTCCAGGTCAGCAATGTAACACTTACCATTAATACCGGTATTGCCCAAAGGGCAGCAGCGCGGCTCTTATTGGGCTGTTTAACGGGGATTACCTAAACCTGTTGAACGCGGATCTATTGTCGGGCCAGCAAAGCAATGAGTCATCTTTATGATGTTTCAAGGCCTGCTAGCTGTGTGAGTGGCCGTGTGAGTGAGCGGGCGAAGTTGGCTGCAGTAGAGGTGTTACTACTCGATTCGTGTTTGTCTCACAGTTGGGCCCAGAAGAATCCCCCATCCCAACATGTTCAGCATGGCCTGTTCGCTGGGAACCCTGGCCCATTAAGACCGGGTCGCGTCCCGGGACCGCAGGAATCAAGCTAGTGGTTGCGTCACAACACTCCCCGTACAGCACACCCAAGGATTGCTCGCATATGTCTCTATGCTTTTTCACCCCGGGATAGCCATCATCCGCATGCTGACTACATTTTGATCCGCAACTGCTGTTGCAGTTAAAATGATCATGCGCTGAAGCCCCACCAACAGTGGCAAGGCTGCCAGCCAGTAGAAGCATCGCACCAGTAAATGTTATACGGAATTTAATGTTTGTCACTTTTGCCACTCCAATCCTGGTCAACGTAAGTTGCCGATTGCACCGTTGTTGAGCAATGGTAGGTTTGATATGCACCCGTGAGCACATGTTAGCAGACTAATATTGGATAACAAACTTCCCCACTCTGGGTCTAACAAAGTATATGCAACATTCGAACCAAGTTTTGTAAGGAATTGATGTTGCTAAACATAAGGGAACACTGTCTGCCAAAGCTCGCTGTCCAGCGACCAAAAATGTAAAAATAACTGACAAAACCTCGAAGATTCGCAATAGGGACTAAGGCTCAACCATCTCCCAATACTCCTGAACCCAAACCTGCACCATCAACGCATACAACAAATCCACATTAAACCCCTGCCGCCCGGCCACCACCCGGTCGAAGGTCTCCAGAAGCTTGTCGGTATCCATCAGCCCCATATCCTCCAGCCTTCTATCGGACAGAATTGCACGCACATGCTCCGCCTGATTGCGAATTAGCCCCGCGAAGAAACCATCGAAAACCACCTTTTGCCGGTTCCAACACACGGAATCCGGCAGCGCACCATCCATGGTTTTGCGCAGCAGCCATTTGGGGTAACCCTGCCTGAGCCAAAGATCATCGGGTATGGCGAAGCTGAATTCGGCCAGGCGGGTATCAAAAAAGGGGTGGCGCACCTCGATGCCGTATTGGGCAGCCACTGCCCCGTAAGAGCGCACTGAGTTGATGGTGGAGCTCCACTGCAGGGCGTCGTAACGGGCCTGCAGGGCCGGGTTGCTGAAACGGGTGCTGGAGTTTCCCGCCAACCGTTCGTCCAGGTTCAAGCGCTGGATGGTGGCCCTCGGCACCCACTCCGGCAGGGCCACGGCACCGGCCGGGCGGCCCAGTAATTGCCTGAGCCAGGCCGGCAC